>NZ_JXIS01000054.1:0-29648 GCF_000836715.1 Bacillus sp. L_1B0_5
ATATCGCGTTTCAGCGACTTTTATAATATATCATAGTATATTATTTTCGTCAACAAGTTTTTCAAGATAATTTGTATCTCTCATTTGCTGACTCTGCCTATTATATAGACTTTCCTATCACTATGCAAGTATTATTATAAAAAAATAAGAGGGGGGAAAATCCACCCTCTTATTCTTCAGAAGAAACCTCTTCATTAGATTCTTCTTCTTCATCTTTCTGTGCTTTTGCTACTGTCGCTACCTCTTGCTCATCCTCTAAACGAATTAGACGAACACCTTGTGTATTACGTCCCATTTGAGAGATTTGATCAACTGGCATACGAATAATAACGCCTGCGGCTGTAATTAGCATGATGTCTTCTTCACCTGTTACAGACTTAACCGCTACTAACTTACCGTTTTTATCTGTAATGTTACAAGTCTTAAGACCTTTACCACCACGACTTTGTAGTCGATACTCTTCAACTGGAGTACGCTTACCATACCCGTTTTTCGTTACAATTAAGACATTCGTATCTTCTTCAACAATTTCCATACCTACTACTTGGTCCTCTTCGCCTAGTGTAATAGCTTTTACACCAGCTGCATTACGGCCCATAGAACGTACATCTTGTTCATTGAAGCGAATTAACATACCGTTGCTTGTCCCTACGATAATATCTTTATCGCCAGATGTTAAACGTACAGAAATCACTTCATCTTCTTCACGAAGAGAAATTGCAATTAAACCGTTCGTACGTATATTTGCAAATGATGAAAGTGGTGTTCTCTTAGAAATACCTTGTTTCGTTGTAAAGAATAAGAACTGGTCGTCACCAAATTCACGAATTGGAATAATGGCATTGATCCACTCACCCTTATCTACCCCTAATAGGTTAATAATTGGTAGCCCTTTTGCAGTACGACTATACTCTGGGATTTCGTATCCTTTCGTACGGTATACTTTACCCTTGTTTGTAAAGAATAAAATATGATCATGAGTAGACGTTGTTAATAAATGTTCAACAAAGTCATCGTCATTCGTACCCATTCCTTGTACACCACGTCCCCCACGGTTCTGTGTTTTGTACGTAGAAGCTGGTAACCTCTTAATATAACCGTTATGAGTTAACGTAATCGCAATATTTTGCTCAGGAATTAAATCTTCATCTTCAATAAATTCCATACCGCCGATTGTAATCTCTGTTCGTCTCTTATCATTGAAACGCTCTTTTACTTCTGTTAATTCTTCACGAATAATCTCAAGAACTTTCTCTTCATCTGCTAAAATTGCTTTTAATTCAGCAATTAACTTCATTAAGTCTTGATATTCTTGCTCGATTTTTTCACGTTCTAATCCAGTTAAGCGTTGCAGACGCATATCTAAAATCGCTTGCGCTTGTTTCTCACTTAAACCGAAACGTTCCATTAAACCTTGTTTTGCAATATCAGCCGTTTTTGAACTACGAATTAAAGTAATAACTTCATCAAGATGATCTAAAGCAATTCGTAATCCTTCTAAAATATGAGCACGTGCCTCTGCTTTTTCTAATTCATAAGCAGTACGCCTACGAATTACTACCTTCTGATGCTCCAAATAATGATATAAGTTTTGTTTTAAATTTAGTACTTGAGGCTCTCCATTTACAAGAGACAACATATTAATACCGAAACTTGTTTGAAGTGCTGTATGTTTATATAGATTGTTTAATAGTACGTTTGCATTGGCATCACGACGTACTTCCATGACAATACGCATACCATTTCGGTCTGATTCATCACGTAAATCTGTAATGCCTTCAATTTTCTTATCGCGAACTAATTCTGCGATTTTTTCAATTAATCGTGCCTTATTAACTTGATAAGGCAGTTCCGTTACGATAATAGATTGTTTACCATTTGATTTCTCTTCAATTTCAACTTTGGCACGAAGCATAATAGAACCTCGTCCTGTTTCATAAGCTCTACGGATGCCACTTCGCCCTAAGATTAAACCTGATGTCGGGAAGTCTGGCCCAGGAATATATTCCATTAATTCCGCGATAGTGATATCCGGGTTATGGCTTAATGCCAACACACCATCAATTACTTCACCAAGTTGATGCGGCGGAATGTTCGTTGCCATACCAACTGCAATACCTGTCGTACCGTTTACTAATAAATTAGGGAAACGCGCTGGTAATACAATCGGCTCTCTTTCCGAACCATCGTAGTTATCTTGATAATCAATTGTATTTTTTGAAATATCACGTATTAATTCCATAGAAATCTTAGACATTCTTGCCTCTGTATAACGCATTGCCGCTGCTGAATCTCCATCTACAGAACCGAAGTTACCATGCCCATCTACAAGCATATAACGTTGACTGAAATCTTGCGCCATACGTACCATTGTTTCATAAACGGCTGAATCACCATGAGGGTGATACTTACCAATTACTTCACCGACAATACGTGCTGATTTCTTATACGCTTTATCAGCTGTAATTCCTAAATCATTCATCGCATATAAAACCCTACGATGCACAGGTTTTAATCCATCACGAACATCTGGTAATGCACGAGATACGATAACACTCATTGCGTAATCTAAAAATGAGGTACGCATTTCATGACTAATATTAATTTCTCGAATTCGTGCTTGTTGTTGATTGTCTGACATCAACGAGCACCTCCTCTTACGTTTCCGTTACACATACATTGATTTATATGTAGAAGACAGGAATACTTAGATTCCTGTCATTACTCATTTAAATATCAAGGTTTTTCACGTATTTTGCATTCTCTTGGATAAAGTTACGACGTGGTTCCACTTTATCACCCATTAAAATTTCAAATGTTTCGTCTGCTTCTATTGCATCTTGAAGAGAAACTTGAAGTAACGAACGTACTTCTGGATCCATTGTCGTTTCCCATAGCTGAGTTGGATTCATCTCTCCAAGACCTTTATAACGTTGAATTCCTGGTTTCGGCTGGGCCGGTAGCTCAGCTAATATTTTTTCAAGTTCCTTATCATTATAAGCATATTGAATTTTTTTACCTTGTTGCACTTTAAACAAAGGTGGCTGTGCGATATATATATATCCACACTCAATTATTTGACGCATATAACGATAGAAGAACGTTAATAATAGGGTACGAATATGCGCACCATCAACATCAGCATCGGTCATAATAATAACTTTATGATAGCGTGCTTTTTCAATATCGAAGTCTCCACCAATATTTGTACCGATCGCCGTAATAATTGTACGAACTTCATCATTTGATAAAATCTTATCTAAGCGTGCCTTTTCAACATTAATAATTTTACCTTTCAGCGGTAAAATCGCTTGAAAATGACGATCGCGTCCTTGTTTTGCAGATCCACCCGCAGAGTCACCCTCTACGATATAAATTTCACTAATTGCTGGATCTTTAGAAGAACAATCTGCCAATTTCCCTGGTAAACTTGAAACTTCTAAAGCACTCTTTCGGCGAGTTAGTTCACGAGCCTTTTTAGCTGCTACACGCGCACGTGCTGCCATCGTTCCTTTATCTACAACCTTACGTGCAACATTGGGATTTTCCAGTAAGAATTTTTCAAAAGCCTCAGAGAATACCGACTCAGTAATAGTTCTCGCTTCACTATTTCCAAGTTTCGTCTTCGTTTGCCCTTCGAATTGTGGATTTGGATGTTTAATTGACACGATTGCTGTTAAACCTTCACGAACATCTTCACCAGTCAAATTACTATCCGCATCTTTTAAAATGTTATTTTTACGACCATAATCGTTAATCACACGTGTTAAGGCAGTTTTAAATCCTACCTCATGTGTACCACCTTCATACGTATGAATATTATTTGTAAATGAGTAAATATGATTTGTATATCCTTCGTTATATTGAAGTGCAACTTCAACTTGAATACCATCTTTTGAACCTTCTACATATACAGGCTCTTCATGAATTGGTTGTTTTGAACGATTTAAATGTTCAACATATGATTTAATTCCACCTTCATAGTGGAACTCTTTCTTTTGCTTATGTTCACGTTTATCTTCAATTGTTAATTTAATATTACGATTTAAAAACGCCAACTCACGCATACGAGTCGCTAGCGTATCGAATTCATATTCTGTCGTCTCTTTAAAAATTTCTGGATCCGGTTTAAAGCGAGTTATTGTTCCAGTCTTATCTGTATCACCAATGACTTTTAAATCTGCAACCGGAATACCTCTTTCGTATTTTTGGTAATGGATTTTGCCATCACGATGTACAAATACTTCTAATTCTGTTGATAAGGCATTTACAACAGATGCACCAACACCGTGCAAACCACCAGAAACTTTATAACCGCCACCGCCAAATTTACCACCAGCGTGGAGGACAGTCATAATAACCTCTACTGCAGGACGTCCCATTTTTTCTTGTATACCAACTGGAATACCACGTCCATTATCCGTTACAAGAATACTATTATCTTCTTCGATACTAACGTTAATTTCATCGCAATATCCTGCTAATGCTTCATCGATACTATTATCGACAATCTCCCATACAAGGTGGTGAAGTCCCTTTCCACTCGTAGATCCAATATACATACCCGGACGTTTCCGAACTGCCTCTAGTCCTTCAAGTACCTGTATCTGACTCTCATCATATGCATTTTCTTGCATTTGTTTTTGTTCCATTGACACAAAGATCACCTACTTTTCCATTTAAACAGGGGTTTATGCCCTATCTATTTCACAATCTACCGTGCCGTTCGTTACATGAATTGTTTTCGCATCTTTTAATGTTTCGTGTTCAATTCCGTCGACACTCGTCGTTGTAACAAATGTTTGCACCTTTCCTTGAATTGTATTTAACAGATGTGATTGACGATAATCGTCTAATTCTGATAAAACATCATCCAGCAAAAGGATTGGATATTCTTTAACCTCTGAATAAATTAATTCAATTTCAGCTAATTTTAGGGATAGTGCGGTCGTTCGTTGTTGTCCTTGCGAACCAAAGACTTGAACATTTTTACTATTAACGAAGAATTGTAAATCATCACGATGAGGACCAATTAAAGTCGTACCACGGAAAATCTCACGTTGTTTCACAGATTGAAAACTTTCATAGTATACTTCTTTTATTTTCGACAAATCCATTGATTCTGATACATCTACACTTGGTTTATAGACAATTTCTAACTCTTCTAATCCACGGCTTATACCGCGATGAATTGGAGCTGCCCATTCCTGTAGCAAATGCAAAAATTCAAAACGTTTTTGTAGTATTTTTGCACCATGCTCAATTAGTTGAAGTGTAAATACATCCAACATCGTTTCCTCATTCTTACTATTCCCTTGCATCTTTTTCAACAAGTGATTTCGTTGCGTGAGCACCTTTTGATATTGACTTAATTCATACAAATACACAGGAGCTATTTGTCCTAATTCCATATCTAAAAAGCGTCTTCTTACTTGAGGGCTTCCTTTTACAAGATTTAAATCTTCTGGGGCAAACATGACAACGTTCATCACGCCAATGTACTGGCTTAACTTTTGTTGTTCAAGTTGATTTAATTTTGCCTTTTTACCTTTTTTCGAAATATTTAATTCCAAAGACAAAGAACTGTTTCTTTTTTGTAATTTCCCTTTAATTTGACCAAAATCTTCATCCCAACGGATAAGTTCGCGATCATTAGAGGTTCTATGAGATTTCGCCATCGCTAAAACATAAATAGCTTCCATCAAGTTTGTTTTCCCTTGTGCATTTTCGCCGATAATTACATTTACCTTATCTTCAAAGGAAAGCTCTAATTTTTCATAATTGCGATAGTTTTTTAATTGTATTTCTGAAATAAACAAAGGGCTCCCCCTTTATGCCTGAACTTGGAAAGTTCCGCTTCCTGGAATTTCAATAACATCATTCGCATATAGTTTGCGACCTCTTCTATTTTCAAGTTCGTTGTTCACGTACACTTCATATTCTTGTAAAAACCATTTTACAGCGCCACCTGTATCAATTACATCAGCTAACTTTAAAAATTGTCCTAGTGTAATATACTCTGTTGAAATTTTAATATGTTTCATAAAATCGCTCACTTTCTGAAAGTGTTCATTCTTTCATTGTACTAAATAAACTAACATTAGGAAAGTAATACCCAAAAATCAAATAAGGGCCACTAGCATCTTTAAACTAGCAACCCTTATTCCTTACCTAGTAAGTACGAACCGGTAAAATTAATTGAATAATTGAATCATCATTTACTGTACGAATTAAGAACGGTCTCATCGCCCCAGTAAAACTAACTTTAATCTCTGTACTATCCAAAGCTTTCAATGCATCCATCATATATTTTGCACTAAAAGATATTTTTAACTCTTCTCCATCTACTTTTTCACATTGTACTTCTTCGACAACTTTTCCGATTTCTGGTGAATTCGAAGAAATCTCTAGCATTTCTTGCTCTAAAGTTGATAATTTGACAACGTTATTGCGGCCATCTCTCGCTAATAGTGAAGCACGATCAATTGCTTGTAGGAATTCTTTTGTATTCACAAAAATATCCGTTTTACTCTCTGCTGGAATTAAACGTGTCGTATCTGGATAATTTCCTTCTAACAATCTTGAGAAGAATAATAAATGTTTTGTACGGAATAATACTTGATACTCCGTAATAACAATATCCACCATTTCTTCAGACTCATCTAGAATCTTACTTAATTCATTTAAGCTCTTACCTGGGATAACAACATTAGCTTGAAATTCATCTGCAATATTATGTCCTTCGATTTTTGCTTTTCGAAGTGCCAGTCTATGACTATCTGTTGCAATACAAGTTAACTCGCTGTTATATACCTTCCAGTTTACACCTGTCAAGATCGGTCTTGTTTCAGAAGTAGAAACTGCAAATACAGTTTGTCTGATCATATGCTTAAGTAAATCTGTTGGTATCTTAAATACATGATGTTCTTCAATCTGTGGTAATAACGGATATTCTGCAGAATCTAAACCATTTAAGTTAAACTCTGATTTTCCAGATTTTATTTTTGTCATAAAATGATTTTCCACAGAAATTTCGACAGTATCTCTAGGTAGTTTTTTTACAATCTCACTAAAATATTTTGCTTGTAAAACAATGCTTCCTGATTGAGCTATTTCTACAATTTCTTTTCCATCTTCTTCGACTGGAATAAACGATTCAATAGAAATATCAGCATCGCTTCCTGTTAATGTAACCCCTTCTTCAGTAGCTACAACTTTAATTCCTGTAAGGATGGGGATTGTTGTACGAGAAGAAACGGCCTTCATTACATCTTGTACACCTCTTACAAGATAGTCTTTTTGTATTGTAAAACGCATAAAGAAAAACCTCCGGTAAGTATAAGATTTTATTTAATTAATAAAGATAAAAAATAGTAGTAATAGTAATAGGGCTTGTGGATATGTGGATAACCCCTTTAAAGGATGTAAAAACAGTCTATCTACATGTGGATAGACTGTGCGTAAAACAAGGTAAGTTATTCACACTATTCAGCTACTACTTTAAAATACCATTAATTTCTTCAACTTGCTTTTGTAATTGTGTATCGGTTTTTAGTAGTTTAGAAATTTTTTCATGGGCATGGATAACTGTTGTATGATCACGTCCACCAAATTCTTCACCTATTTTTGGTAAAGAGGAATCCGTAAGTTCGCGTGATAAATACATTGCAATTTGGCGAGGAAACGCAACTGATTTTGTACGTTTTTTCGCTTTAAAATCTTCTAATTTCACTTGATAAACGTCTCCGACAGCTTTTTGAATATCATAAATAGAGATAATTTTCGGCTTAGAATTTGGAATAATATCTTTAAGTGCTTCAGCTGCTAAATCAGCATTAATATCTTTATTAATTAAAGATGAATAAGCTACAACTCGGATAAGTGCACCTTCTAATTCACGAATATTTGAATCAATTTGATTTGCGATATAAAGCATAACTTCATTTGGTATATCAAGTCCTTCAGCTTTTGCTTTTTTGCGTAAAATTGCAATTCGTGTCTCTAAATCTGGCGGCGTAATATCTGTAATAAGTCCCCATTCAAAGCGAGAACGAAGACGATCTTCTAAGGTTGGAATTTCTTTTGGTGGTCGATCACTAGAAATTACAATTTGTTTACTTTCTTCGTGTAATGCATTAAATGTATGGAAAAACTCTTCCTGAGTTTGTTCTTTTCCAGCAAGAAATTGAATATCATCTATCAGTAAAACATCTACGTTGCGATATTTATTACGAAAATCAACAGCTTTATTATCACGAATAGAGTTAATAAATTCATTAGTGAATTTTTCTGATGATAAATATACAACTTTTGCATTTGGATTATGTTCAATTACATAATGACCAATCGCGTGCATTAAATGCGTCTTTCCAAGCCCAACTCCCCCGTAAATAAAGAGTGGATTATACGCTTTAGCTGGCGCCTCGGCTACAGCTAATGAAGCTGCATGGGCAAAACGGTTACCAGAGCCAATAACAAATGTATCAAATGTATATTTTGGATTTAACATGCTCTGTGGTAAATGAGCCGAATCATCTTGTGCTGGATTCCGCTTAACTGGAGGAAGATCAATGTCCTCTTCAGCTTGACTTTGGGGAATAATAAAGCGGATTGCTAATTTTGCCCCTGTTAAATCGTATAGTGTTTCTGAAATTAGTTCTGAGTAATGAGATTCTAGCCAGTCACGAGCAAATTCATTTGGAGCTGTAATCGTTAATACGTCTTTCTTCAAGTTATGAGCCGTTGTTGATTTTAACCATGTTTCATAACTAGGTTTGCTTACCTTTTTTTCTAATTCTTTTAAGGCACTATTCCATAAATCAGAGATATTTTCCAAAGGTGTCCCTCCTTTACTAAGATGGTAAAAGAATAAGGTTGCGCAACAAATGTACAACCTAATAAATATAAAATGTATATTTATACGAAACGTATTTTAAAACCTAAAAACGTCGTTTGTATATGAGATAGGGTTTTCGACAAAAAAAGCAAATGTGGACAACTATTTACCCACATGTGATTAAAACTGTCCACATGTTATACACAAATTGTGGATAAGATAAAGATGTGGAAAACTTATTCAAAGTGAAAACACAACTATAATATCAAAAAAAAGTGGCTATAGCAATGAATTTAAGAAAGTTATCCACAAAATCAATACCTTGTGGAATAAACTTGTCCACAACACGATATACTGTGTAAAAGTGGGAAAAAAGTTTGTGGATATAAAAAACGTGAAAAAACATTTATCCACAAGGAAATATAGATGCTGTGAAAAAGTATGTGAATAGGTTCAAAATGAATATTTGATGAAAATTTCTAGAACCATTGACATTTTCCTAGTTGATTAACTATAATTTATAGGACTGTCTTTAACAGATATTCCTCAGGGAGGTGTCATATAATGAAAAGAACTTACCAACCAAATAAACGTAAGCGCAGCAAAGTACATGGTTTCCGCAGCCGTATGAGCACAGCGAACGGACGTAAAGTGCTAGCAGCTCGTCGTCGTAAAGGAAGAAAAGTATTATCTGCGTAGACCACTGATCGTTCAGTGGTCTTTTTTTCTAATAATAGTGAATTTCCGCTGATGAAATACAGGAGTGTCAATTGATATGAAGAAAAAACATCGTATAAAGAAGAATGATGAATTCCAGGCGGTTTTTCAAAAAGGAAAATCAAATGCGAATCGTCAGTTTGTTGTATACCAATTAGATAAAGAAGAACAGCCAAACTTTCGCATCGGCCTTTCTGTTAGCAAGAAAATAGGAAATGCAGTAGTTCGTAATCGAATTAAGCGCATGGTCCGTCAGGCTATTACAGAGTTAAAAGATGAGATAGATTCTGGAAAAGATTTTGTTATAATAGCAAGGAAGCCTTGTGCAGAGATGACATATGAAGAAGTAAAGAAAAGCTTAATTCATGTCTTTAAACGCTCTGGTATGAAAAGAATAAAAAAGTAGCGTAAGGAAATGAATTACACTATATACATACCGATACAAGGAGGAGTAGGCTTTGAAAAAGAAATTAGGTTTACTAGCCATGGTCGTTGCATTAATGGCGATTGCCACCGGTTGTAGTGAAACAGGTCAGCCGATTACATCGAAAAGTACTGGGATTTGGAATGAATATTTCGTATATCCGCTTTCTCAGTTAATCACGTATTTTGCCGACTTATTTAACAGTAATTA
This sequence comes from Bacillus sp. L_1B0_5, assembly GCF_000836715.1. NCBI lineage: Bacteria > Bacillati > Bacillota > Bacilli > Caryophanales > Bacillaceae > Bacillus > Bacillus sp. L_1B0_5. The sequence continues at coordinate 10,188 of NZ_JXIS01000054.1, forward strand.
CGGTTTAGCAATTGTTATTACAACTCTTATCATTCGTTTTGCATTATTACCATTAATGATTAAACAAACAAAGAGTACAAAGGCAATGCAAGCGTTACAACCAGAAATGGTGAAGTTAAAAGAGAAATATAGTTCTAAAGATCAAGCAACACAGCAAAAACTACAACAAGAAATGATGCAGTTATATCAAAAGAATGGTGTAAATCCATTGGCAGGATGTTTACCGATATTTGTTCAGATGCCTATTTTATTCGCGTTTTATCATGCGATTATGAGAACAACAGCAATTAGTGAACATACATTTTTATGGTTTGATTTAGGACAGGCAGATCCGTTCTATATCTTACCGGTTGTTGCAGCAATTACGACATTTATTCAGCAAAAGCTTGCAATGGCAGGAACAGCTGGTCAAAATCCGCAAATGGCAATGATGCTTTGGCTTATGCCGATTATGATTTTAATCTTTGCGATTAACTTCCCAGCAGCATTATCACTTTACTGGGTTGTTGGTAATATCTTTGGGATTGCTCAAATGTACTTTATCAAAGGGCCAGAGATTAAGGCTAGCAAAGCTGGAGGCTCAAGCAAGTGAGTGTAATTACTGCTAAAGGACAAACAGTCGAGCTGGCAGTAGAGGATGCTTTAAGGCAATTAAATACATCAAAAGATCAAGTAGATATAAATATTGTCGATGAGGGTAAAAGAGGATTCCTTGGTTTATTTGGGAATCGTCCTGCAGTAGTAGAAGTTGTATTGAAGAAAGATCCAATTCAGGAATGTGAAGAATATTTAAGAAATGTTATTCACAATATGGGTGTGGAAGTTGAAATTAGTAAAATTGTAAAAGGACGCGAAATCGAATTTACAATTTCTGGTGATGATGTAGGGGTTTTAATTGGAAAAAGAGGTAATACATTGAACTCTTTACAGTATTTAACAAAACTTGTCGCGAATCGTAACACGAAGCAGTATATCGGTATTACACTAGATGCTGAAAATTATCGTAGTAAAAGAAAAAGTACGTTAGAATCACTTTCTTATCGATTAGCGAAACAAGTATCTAATACGAAAAAAAGAGTTATTTTAGAACCGATGCCATCTTTTGAACGAAAAATTATTCATCAGGCATTATCAAATCATCAAGGTATCAAAACAACTTCTGAAGGAAATGAACCACATCGGCATGTTGTAATATCTCCTAAATGACCGGTTGCTCAAATGAGTGCCGGTTTTTTTGAGCGAAAAATAGATGTGGATAACTAAAAAACACTAAACTTATCCACTGTGAATAAGTTTAGTGTTTTTTACATGGGGATATAATAAAATGAGTTATTCTTCTTTTGTAGATAGGTTCGTTATGGTATCCTAATAATTTAGTGAAAGAAATAATCATGTTGAAATAGAGATAAATAAGCAAGTGAGGTGAAAGGACATGGAATTTGATACAATTGCTGCGATTTCCACAGCGCTTGGAGAGGGTGCAATTGCCATTGTTCGAGTAAGTGGGGATGATGCGGTTGAGAAAGTTGACCGTATTTTTAAAGGGAAGGATTTAACAGAGGTTCCTTCTCACACTATTCATTATGGTCATATCATTGATTTAGATACAAATCAAGTTATTGAAGAAGTTATGGTGTCTATTATGCGCGCACCAAGGACTTTTACACGTGAAAATATAGTTGAAATTAACTGTCATGGTGGACTTGTTTCAGTAAATAAAGTATTGCAACTTATTCTAGCACAAGGAGTACGATTGGCAGAACCGGGCGAATTTACAAAACGTGCTTTTTTAAATGGACGTATCGATTTATCACAAGCAGAAGCTGTTATGGATTTGATTCGAGCAAAAACAGATCGTGCGATGAATGTAGCAATTAATCAAATGGAAGGGCGATTATCTAAATTAATTGGTCGCCTACGTCAAGAAATATTAGAAACGTTAGCTCATGTTGAGGTAAATATAGATTATCCAGAATACGATGATGTAGAAGAGATGACACATAATATTTTAATTGAGAAAGCGACGCATGTTCGTTCGGAAATCGAAAAAATATTAGAAACATCAAAACAAGGGAAAATTTTACGTGAAGGTATTGCTACAGCAATTATCGGTAGACCTAACGTTGGGAAATCATCGTTATTAAATAGTCTTGTTCAGGAGAAAAAGGCAATTGTAACTGATATTGCAGGAACAACTCGTGATGTTATTGAAGAGTACGTTAATGTGCGTGGTGTACCTCTTAAACTTATAGATACAGCCGGTATTCGTGAGACAGAAGATGTTGTTGAACGAATTGGTGTGGAGCGTTCAAAAGAAATGATGAGCCAAGCGGATTTAGTATTAGTTGTTGTCAACTATAGCGAGGCTTTAACAAATGAGGATGAAGATCTATTCCGTGCGGTACAAGGAAAAGACTTTATTGTTATTGTGAATAAGACTGATTTACCGCAAACGATTGATATGGAACGTGTTACAGAGTTAGCCGCGGGAAATCGTGTTATTACAACATCTTTAATCGAGGAACAAGGAATAGATGAACTAGAAAAGGCAATAGCTGATTTATTCTTTGAAGGAACAATTGATTCTGCAGATATGACATATGTTTCTAATACGAGACATATTGGATTATTAACACAAGCGGGACAAACAATCGGTGATGCAATTGAGGCGATAGAAAATGGTGTGCCAATTGATATGGTACAAATTGATTTAACAAGAACGTGGGAAATACTTGGTGAAATTACTGGTGACACAGTTCATGAAAGCTTAATTGACCAGTTGTTCTCTCAATTTTGTTTAGGAAAATAATATAGTGATGTTTTAGAAAGATAGAGATTATTAGGAGGAATAAACAATGGGATACAATGCCGGTTCATACGATGTCATAGTAATCGGTGCAGGTCATGCAGGATGTGAAGCTGGTCTTGCGGCAGCACGAATGGGCTCAAAAACATTAATGTTAACAATTAACTTAGATATGGTAGCGTTCATGCCATGTAACCCTTCTGTTGGTGGACCAGCAAAAGGGATTGTTGTTCGTGAAATTGATGCATTAGGCGGAGAAATGGGACGTAATATTGATAAAACTCATATTCAAATGCGTATGCTAAATACAGGTAAGGGCCCAGCTGTACGTGCGCTTCGAGCGCAAGCTGATAAATTCTCTTACCAACATGAATTGAAGAAAACAATTGAGGAAACACCAAACTTATCGTTGTTCCAAGGAATGGTAGAGCGTTTAATCGTTGAAGAAGGTGTATGTAAAGGGGTAGTTACACAAGCTGGTGCAGAATATACAGCGAAAACCGTTGTAATTACGACTGGAACATTTTTACGTGGCGAGATTATCATGGGCGATTTAAAATATTCAAGCGGTCCAAATAATCAACAACCGTCTATTACATTATCTGAGCATTTAGAGGAGCTCGGATTTGATCTTGTTAGATTTAAAACAGGGACACCTCCGCGTGTAAACAGTAATACAATTGACTACAGTAAAACAGAAATTCAACCAGGTGATGATAAGCCGCGTTCGTTCTCTTTTGAAACAACGAAATTTATTATGGATCAAATTCCATGTTGGTTGACATATACAAGTACAGAAACACACCGTTTAATAGATGAAAATTTACATCGTTCAGCTATGTATTCTGGTATGATTAAAGGAACAGGTCCTAGGTACTGTCCTTCTATTGAAGACAAAGTAGTAAGATTTAATGACAAACCACGTCATCAAATTTTCTTAGAGCCAGAAGGGCGTAATACACAAGAAGTATATGTACAAGGTTTATCCACAAGCCTACCAGAAGATGTACAACGTGACATGCTTAGAACAATTCCAGGCCTAGAAAATGTTGAAATGATGCGCACAGGTTATGCAATTGAATATGATGCAATTGTGCCAACACAATTATGGCCAACACTTGAAACGAAAAAGATTAAAAATTTATATACAGCAGGACAAATTAATGGAACTTCTGGTTACGAAGAGGCGGCAGGACAAGGGCTTATGGCTGGGATTAATGCAGCATGCCGTTCTTTAGGTAAAAAAGAAGTTGTTTTAGGCCGCGAGGATGCTTATATTGGTGTCTTAATTGATGATCTTGTAACGAAAGGTACAAATGAACCATATCGTTTATTAACGTCTCGTGCAGAATACCGTCTATTATTACGCCACGATAATGCTGATCTTCGTTTAACTGAAGTTGGTCGTGAAATTGGATTAATTAAAGAAGAGCGATATGAGCGATTTACAAATAAAAAATTACAAATTGAACAGGAAAAGGAACGTTTAAGCAGCATTATTATTAAACCACGTCCTGAAGTTCAAGAATTAATTCGCAATATTGGCGGAAGTGAATTGAAAGATGGAATACGTGCAAGTGACTTATTACGTCGTCCAGAGATGACATATGAGCATATTCATCTTTTAGTACCAAGTGAAGTAGAATTAAGTGATGAAGTTACAGAACAAGTTGAAATTCAGATTAAGTACGAAGGATATATTGAAAAATCTTTACAGCAAGTAGAGCGTATGAAGAAAATGGAGAGTAAAAAAATCCCTGTAGATATTGATTATGACGCGATTTCTAGCCTTGCTTCAGAAGCTAGACAGAAATTGAAAGATGTTCGTCCACTTTCAATGGGGCAGGCTTCACGTATTTCGGGTGTAAATCCAGCGGATATTTCCATTTTACTTGTGTATATTGAACAAGGAAAAATTGCGCGCGTATCGAACCAATAAATAGTAAGGAGATATTGCTAGATGAACATAGAACAATTTCAATCTATGCTAGAAGAGAAGGGAATCACCCTCTCTTCTAGACAGTTAGAGCAGTTCAAAATCTACTTTGAAACATTAGTAGAGTGGAATGAAAAAATGAATTTAACGGCTATTACAGAAAAAGAAGAAGTATATTTAAAACACTTTTTTGATTCCATTACAGCTGCTTTTTATTATGATTTTTCAAAACCATTCTCAATTTGCGATGTTGGTGCAGGGGCTGGATTCCCAAGTATTCCTTTGAAAATCTGTTTCCCGCACTTAAAAGTAACGATTGTAGACTCATTGCAAAAACGTATTAATTTCTTAAATCACTTAGCACAAAAGTTAGAATTAAGTGACGTTGCATTTTGTCACGATCGTGCTGAAACATTTGGGAAAAAAGAAGGTGTACGTGAATCATACGATATTGTAATGGCACGTGCAGTTGCGCGTCTTTCTGTATTAAGTGAGCTATGTTTACCACTTGTAAAAGTTGGAGGAACATTCATTGCAATGAAAGGTGCAGCAGCAAACGAGGAAATTGAAAATGGCAAGTATGCTTTAGAGGTGCTAGGCGGAGAGTTAAAAGAGATGTCTACGTTCCAATTACCGTTTGAAGAGAGTGAACGTAATATTTTATTAATCGAGAAAAAGCGCAAGACACCAAAGAAATATCCACGCAAACCGGGAACACCCAATAAATTACCTATTGAAAAATAAATCTTATTAGACGTAAGATTAAATTATATAAATGAAAACGTAAATGTTTCATAGGAAACATTTTATGGAGAATAGTCAATAGGCCTAAAAGGTGGTGGAATATGTATGAAAAATACGTTTTCTCGTTTATTTGGCTTTGGAGATAAAGAGAGCGAATTCGAATTACAAGACGAAAGCCATGAAGAGATAGATAAAAAGGTATACGAAGAAATACAAGAAATTCCGATAGTAAATATTACCCCTAACCGTTATCAACCAAGAACAGTTTTTGATGATGCGCGTATTGATGAGCTAGCATTAACGATTCGTACACATGGACTTATTCAGCCGATTGTTGTAAGGCAATATGAGGATGACAAGTACGAGATTATTGCTGGAGAAAGACGTTTTCGTGCAGCAACAAAGTTAGGGTGGGAAAAGGTTCCTGCAATTATAAAGAACTTAAATGATACAGAGACAGCTTCTGTAGCTTTAATTGAAAACTTGCAACGTGAGGAACTAACGGCAATCGAGGAAGCTGTGGCATATCAAAAGCTAATTGAGTTACATAATTTAACACAAGAAGCATTGGCACAACGACTTGGAAAAGGACAATCTACAATCGCAAATAAGTTGCGATTGTTAAAGTTGCCTGAAGAAATAAAAAGTGCATTATTAGAAAAAAGCATTACAGAACGTCACGCCCGCGCTCTCATTCCTTTAAAAAATGAGGAATTACAACTGAAGGTTTTACAGGAAATTGTGGAGAAACAACTGAATGTAAAGCAAACAGAAGAACGAATTGCGAAGTTACTAGAGGAAGCAAAACCGAAGCGTAAGGCAAAGCAAAAAGCAGTAAGTCGAGATACGAGGATTGCTATGAATACAATTAGACAATCTTTACAAATGGTTACTGAAAGTGGTTTGAATGTTAATTCTGAGGAAGAAGAATTTGATGAGTACTATCAAATTACAATTAAAATTCCAAAGAAAAAATAATAATGACGTGTTAGAGACCTTATCCTATTGGAGAGGTCTCTTTTACTATATTTTCTTGTTAAATGAAGAAGGAGTTTAGAAATAAATTTTGAAGTTTAATAAAGGACGTAAAAGAAAAAGTTTTATTTCATGTTACAATAAACGTAATTGTTACTAGAATAAGATAGAAAGGTTGAAAGTAGGTGACATCATGGGAAAAATCATTGCTATTGCTAATCAAAAAGGCGGTGTTGGAAAAACCACAACATCTGTTAATTTAGGGGCTGGATTGGCACAAGTAGGTAAAAAAGTCCTTCTTGTAGATATTGATGCTCAAGGAAATGCAACGACTGGTGTGGGGATTGAAAAATCTGAATTAGATCAATGTATTTACAATGTTCTTGTGGAAGATGCAGATGTTCAAGGGGTTATACAGAAAACCGCAACTGAAAACTTAGATGTTCTACCCGCTACAATTCAATTGGCTGGTGCTGAAATTGAATTGGTACCGACTATTTCCCGGGAAGTACGTTTGCAAAGAGCATTACAGCCAGTTCGTGATGAATATGATTATATTATTATCGACTGTCCCCCGTCTTTAGGGTTATTAACGATTAATGCATTAACAGCAGCAGATTCGGTTATTATTCCGGTACAGTGTGAATATTACGCACTAGAAGGCTTAAGTCAGCTATTAAATACAGTTCGACTTGTACAAAAACATTTAAATAAAAATTTAGCAATTCAAGGCGTATTGTTAACGATGTTGGATGCCCGTACAAATTTAGGGATCCAAGTTATAGATGAAGTGAAAAAGTATTTTAGGGATAAAGTATATCGCTCGATTATTCCGCGTAATGTACGCTTGAGCGAGGCTCCAAGTCATGGGAAACCTATTATGCAGTATGACGCTAAATCAAGAGGAGCAGAAGTATATATAGATTTAGCAGAGGAAGTGATTGCAGGTGGCTAAAGGATTAGGAAGAGGAATTAATGTGTTTTTTCCTGATTTAGATGTGAAAGAAGAGGAAACAATCCAGGAGATTCTTGTAACTGAATTAAGGCCAAATCCATATCAACCGCGTAAACACTTTAATAAAGAGGCTATTCAGGAATTAGCAATTTCGATTAAGGAACACGGTATTCTACAACCATTAATTGCTAGGAAGAGTATTAAAGGATATGAAATCGTTGCAGGTGAAAGACGATTTCGTGCTGCAAAAGAAGCTGGTTTAGAAAAAGTACCTGCGGTTGTAAGACAATTAACTGAACAGCAAATGATGGAATTTGCTTTGTTAGAAAACTTACAACGAGAAGATTTAAATCCTATGGAAGAGGCAATGGCATACCAGATGTTAATGAATGAGCTAAATGTAACGCAAGAACAATTAGCAAAACGTCTTGGCAAAAGCAGACCTTACATTGCAAATTATACTCGGTTATTAAGCCTCCCTTCGTTCGTCCAAGATATGATTGCAAATGGTCAACTTTCAATGGCTCATGGGAGAACTTTACTTACGATAAAAGATGAAGAGCAATTGAAGTCCTTATTGAAACGCATTGAAAAAGAAGGATTAAATGTTCGTCAATTAGAGAAAATCGTCCAAGAGATTAATCAACACGTTTCACGTGAAACAAAAAAAGTGAAAAAAGAGCGAAATATATTTTTCGTAGAACGTGAAACGTTCTTAAGAGAAAAGTTTGGCACAGATGTGAAAATTAAAGAGACGAAAAAAGAAAAAGGTAAAATCGAAATTGAATTTTTTAATAAAGAAGATTTAAATCGTATTTTAGAACTATTATCACAGAAAAATTAAAGAGCAAACCATCTTATTATTTATAGATGGTTTGCTTTTTTTAATGCGGATAATTTTTGATCTGTCTCTTTTATACTTTGTGCGATTACATCAGCCATTTTCATGACTAAACTTAATCTTGTATTTTGAAGAACGAAAAACTCCATAAACCCATTTAGATTGACGATACCGTGTATATGCAAATCACCAACTGCAGGTAATTTCTTATTCATAGCAGCTCCAGGTTTACTAGGTCCTTTTCCAGTAGTAATTGACCCGATATTTTGGGACTTTCCTAAACATGCATCAACAGCAATTATAAATGCAGCAGGATATTCTTTCTGTATATTCTGAATTTTTTCTTCTAGATTTAGCGCATGTACGGGCTCATCGAGTGTACCGAATACTTGGAGGTTTTTGATGTCTATTTGTTCAAGTTTTGTACCAACTAACGGGCCAAGTGCGTCACCTGTAGAACGATCTGTTCCGATACAAACGAGAATGAGTGGTATATTAGTTTTAATAGGAATATGGGTAAGTAAGAAATTACTGATTATCTCAGAGGCTTCTAGATCTTGGTGCATAACGTTTTGAGTTTCTTTCTCAAAAAATGGTAAGCGAAAACTTCCAATATTCATGAAGCACCCATCCTTTTAATAAATTTTCAATATATGTTATATGGTGAGAAAAATGGAAAGCTATAAGTGCGTAATTTTTGCAAAATGTGAATGAAAACGGAAATAATAGTACTAGTATATATATATTCGTTCCATTTTATACCTGAATGGCGGGTATAAAATAGGATTAAAATCATAAAATTTTTTCAGCAATTAGAGGACTTCTGATACAATAATAAGGATAACTAAAAAGAAATTTTAGCTAGAGAGGTAGAGGTACATGGATTTATTAACAAAGTGGTTTAATTCTACGAAACAGTATTTATTAGATGCTGATCGTTGGGCTCATATTGGAGTTGCGACATTAAAAATATGTATTATTTTAATAATTGGTGCAGTTGTTGTGCGAATTGCAAGAGCGGTTGTACGAAATGCGTTTCGTATGGGGAGTCGTTCTCCAATTCAAATTTCAGAACGTCGTACAGTTACAGTAGCGAAATTACTTGAAAATATTGTAGCGTACGTTGTTATGTTCATTATGCTAATTGCGATTTTAGGTGTGTTTGATATTAATGCATCAGGTTTATTAGCGGGGGCCGGGGTAATTGGTTTAGCAGTCGGATTTGGTGCTCAAAGTTTAGTGAAAGACGTTATTACAGGTTTATTTATTTTGCTAGAAGATCAGTTTTCAGTTGGCGATTATGTTAAAATCGGTCAATTTGAAGGAGTCGTTTTAGAAATTGGACTCCGCACAACGAAAGTAAAGAGTTGGACAGGTGAAATTCATACTTTACCAAACGGAAGTATTATTCAAGTTACTAACTACTCAGTTAGTAATAGTGTAGCTTTTGTTGATGTATCTATTTCATATGAGGCTGATATTGCGAAAGCAGAGCAGGTTATTGAAGATTTATTAGTAGAGTTACCTTCAAAGTACGAAAAAATGGTAACAACACCTCAATTATTAGGTGTGCAAACATTAGCTGCATCGGAAGTTATATTGCGCGTTATTGCTGAAGTAGAGCCGATGCAACATGCAGTTATTGCAAGGGCACTTCGTAAAGAGATTAAAAATCGTCTTGATTTACATGGAATTGAAATTCCATATCCACGTATGGTTTTATATAATCGTGAAGAATTGGTTAGTGGAAAAGCAATTTAGTATGGAGAGGAGTTTGAAGAGTGGAGCAAAAGGAATATAACTTGTACGATGTTGTGGAAATGAAGAAAGCACATCCATGTGGCGAGAATCGTTGGAAAATTATTCGTATGGGAATGGATATCCGCATTAAGTGCGAGGGGTGTGACCATTCAGTAATGATTACTCGAAGAGAGTTTGATCGTAAGGTGAAAAAAATACTTGTGAAGCACGAAGAATAGAGGGAGAGTAACAGTTACAGTAGGTAACTGTTACTTTTTTTCGTTTGGCGGAAACTTGTCATTTTTTTCGTTACTATCTATAATGATGAAAGATTGAGACATAGGAGTGAAAAATATGGGATTAACGGCTGGGATTGTTGGATTACCTAACGTAGGGAAGTCCACTTTATTTAATGCAATTACACAAGCAGGAGCAGAATCTGCGAACTATCCATTCTGTACAATTGATCCAAACGTAGGAATTGTAGAAGTACCAGATGAGCGTTTAAATAAATTAACGGAATTAGTAGAACCGAAAAAGACTGTTCCGACTGTATTCGAGTTTACTGATATTGCAGGTATCGTAAAAGGTGCTAGTAAAGGTGAAGGTTTAGGAAATAAATTCTTATCTCACATTCGTCAAGTAGATGCAATTTGTCAAGTTGTTCGTTGTTTTGAAGACGAAAATATTACGCACGTTTCAGGGAAAGTAGATCCAATTGATGATATCGAAACAATCAACTTAGAGCTAATTTTAGCGGACTTAGAGTCTGTTGATAAGCGTATCGAGCGTGTTGCGAAATTAGCAAGACAAAAAGATAAAGAAGCTGTATATGAGCATGAAATTTTAGTTCGTTTAAAAGAAGCTTTTGAAGAGGGGAAACCAGCTCGTACTGTTGAATTTACAGAAGAGCAAATGAAGATTGTTAAAGGCCTTCATTTACTTACAACAAAAGAAATGTTATACGTAGCGAACGTAAGTGAAGACGATGTTATCGATCCTTCAGAAAATAAATACGTACAAATGGTAAAAGAATTTGCAGAAAATGAAAATTCTCAAGTAATCGTTGTATGTGCAAAAATCGAATCAGAAATTGCTGAATTAGACGAGGAAGAGAAAAAAGTATTCCTTGAAGAATTAGGTATTGAAGAGTCTGGTTTAGATCAATTAATTCGTGCAGCATATGACCTATTAGGACTTGCTACTTACTTTACAGCTGGCGTTCAAGAAGTACGTGCTTGGACATTTAAACAAGGTATGAAGGCACCACAATGTGCTGGCGTTATCCATACAGACTTTGAGCGTGGATTTATTCGTGCAGAAACAGTTTCTTACGATGACTTAATGACAAACGGTTCTATGACAGCTGCAAAAGAAGCTGGAAAAGTACGTTTAGAAGGAAAAGAGTATATCGTAAAAGACGGAGATGTTATGCACTTCCGTTTTAACGTTTAATCTAATATTTCCTAGGAAAAATAAAGATATGAGCTTGGCGAATATATTATATGTTTGCCAAGTTTTTTATGTATTGGTGAGTTGATTCATATAACTTACTATGATATAATCTAAACTCGTGAGTAATTACTATAAATTAATTGCTCCTTGCCCATTATGGGCCGTTTAGACCAAAAGGAGGTGAAAGTGTAATGAGAAAGTACGAAATTATGTACATCATTCGTCCTGGCGTTGAAGAAGAAGCTCAAAAAGCTTTAGTTGAACGTTTTGCAGGTGTTTTAACAAACAATGGTGCAGAAATCATTAACACGAAAGAGTGGGGTAAGCGTCGTTTAGCTTACGAAATCAACGACTTACGTGAAGGTTTCTACATGATCTTAAACGTGAACTCTAACGCAGAAGCGATTAACGAATTCGACCGTTTAGCTAAGATCAACGAAGACATCCTTCGTCATATCGTTGTTAAAGAAGAAGAAAAATAATTGATATATAAGGGAGAGTGGTTCGATTGATGAATCGTGTTATCCTCGTTGGTCGTTTAACTAAGGACCCTGACTTACGTTACACGCCCAATGGTGTTGCAGTAGCTACTTTTACGTTAGCTGTGAATCGCGCATTTGCGAATCAACAAGGTGAGCGTGAAGCTGACTTTATTAATTGTGTAATATGGCGTAAACAAGCAGAAAACGTAGCAAATTATTTGAAAAAAGGAAGCTTAGCAGGCGTAGATGGACGTCTTCAAACTCGTAATTACGATGGACAAGACGGTAAACGTGTATATGTAACAGAAGTTCTTGCGGAAAGCGTACAATTTTTAGAGCCGCGTAATGGCGGTGGGGAGCAACGTGGTTCATTCAATCAGCAACCATCAGGAGCTGGTTTCGGTAACCAAAGCTCTAACCCATTTGGTCAATCTAGTAATTCAGGTAACCAAGGTAACCAAGGTAACCAAGGTAACTCTGGATTTACGAAGAATGACGATCCATTTTCAAATGTAGGTCAACCGATCGACATTTCCGACGACGATTTACCGTTCTAATACAGTAAATTTGTTAGTTTTAACAAAGAATGGAGGGAAATAGACATGGCAGGACGCAAAGGTGGACGTGCGAAACGTCGTAAGGTGTGTTTCTTCACAGCTAACGGCATCACTCGCATTGACTATAAAGATGTTGATTTATTAAAACGTTTCGTTTCTGAGCGTGGTAAAATTTTACCTCGTCGTGTAACAGGGACAAGCGCAAAATACCAACGCAAACTTACAGTTGCAATTAAACGTGCTCGTCAAATGGCACTTTTACCATATGTTGGTGAATAATAGCGTATGAAATGCACAGTAGAGTCGGACTCTACTGTGCATTTTGCTATGCTTTTCTTTTTTGAAAGAGAGGTTAAAATGTGAAACAAACAAAGTTTATTACAGAAGGCGCAGCGTTATTAGCTATATATGCAATTTTGTTGCTTATATCTATGTATGTTCCGATTTTGGGTACTGTTGTAACTTTTGCGTTGCCGTTACCATTTATACTATTAACGATAAGACATAAACTATCTAATGTGCTTGTGGTTTTTGTAGCGGCACTTTTTGTTACTATTATTGTGAGTCAACCCATGAATTTAGTGAAGACCATTATGTTTGGATTGATAGGGATTGTTTTAGGATATATGTATAAAACAAGAAAAAAACCAGTGGAAATCTTAATAGCGGGGACGCTTGCATACTTAATTGGTTTTGTACTTATTTATGTTGCGAGTATAAAGTTTTTCAACATAGATATAATGAAGCAAATGCAAAGTATGTTTAGTGAAAGTATGGTGCAAAGTGAAAAGATAGTAAGTGCTATAGGTATGCCGATTAGTAAGGAACAAAAAGAGTTACTTACACAAATGAATGATATATTACAATCGTTATTTCCAAGTATACTTGTTCTAGTTTCAGTATGTTTTTCTTGGATTACAGTGATAATATCAGGTAGTGTTTTGAAAAAGTTAAAACATGACATTATACCTTGGCCTAAATTTAAAGATATACAATTACCAAAGAGTATTGTTTGGTATTACGTTATATTTATTTTGTTAGCAACTTTTATAAAAGTAGAACCAACATCATATTTACATATGGTATTTTCTAACCTATATGTCATATTTGCACTATTGCTTGTACTGCAAGGTCTGACATTCATCTCCTTTTTAGCGTATAGAAAAGGTTTTACTAAAGGGGTTCCTATTATTAGTTTTATTGTATGCATGTTTATTCCGATGCTGTTTCCTCTTGTGACAATCTTAGGTATAATTGACTTAGGGATTTCATTGCGTTCTAAAATAGGGGAATAGGGTAATATTCCTTATACTATTTTAATCTGTTTAACTAACTGGAAGGTGAGTTAGTTTTACTTTATAGGAGTTGTATACATGCCTGAATTTGATAAGAAACAGTGGTTTTTATATCCTGTTTATGTATTGGCATTTTTTGTATTTGTTCTCATTTCAATTCTCTGTTATTTTCATTTAATTATGGGGATAGCTGCTTTTGTCATTTTTTGTATCGTATTCTTTATCGTTATACGATTTGAACTTAATTTTCAAAGGAATTTCGAAAAGCATACGACAGATATGATTACGAGGGTAAAGAAAGTAAGTAACGAAGCATTTAACCAAATGCCGATTGGTATTTTGTTATACAATAAGGATTATGGGATTGATTGGGCAAATCCTTATTTATCTTCATGTCTGGGACAGCATGCATTAGCTGGATGGCACCTTTACGATGTATCAGAAACATTACTTCTTTTTATTAAAGGAGAAACTTCTGATGATATAGTCTCTTTAAATAATCGAAAGTTTCGCGTTTTTGTAAGGAAAGAAGAAAAGTTAATTTATTTCTTTGATGTAACGGAACAAACAGAAATCGAAAAGATGTACGAGGATCAACGAACTGTTTTAGCTGTCATTTATTTGGATAATTATGATGAAGTTACACAAGGATTAGATGATCAATTACGTACGAATATAACAAGTCTTGTGACATCGCGACTAAATGAATGGGCACTTAAGTATGGTGCGTATTTAAAACGTGCATCTTCAGAAAGATTCTTCGTTGTGTTAAATGAAAGTATTCTGACGCAGATGGAGAAAGGGAAATTTAGTATTTTAGATCAGGTGCGTGAAGAAACATCTAAAAGGAATATACCACTTACATTAAGTGTAGGTGTCGGATCAGGTGATTTACCTTTATCAGAGCTTGGGGCAATGGCTCAATCTGGTTTAGACCTTGCGCTTGGGCGTGGGGGAGACCAAGTAGCTATTAAACAAGCGACAGGTAAAGTTAAGTTCTATGGAGGTAAGACAAATCCGGTTGAAAAACGTACCCGTGTACGTGCTAGGGTCATTTCGCATGCGTTAAAGGATTTAGTATTAGAAAGTAGTAATGTCATTATTATGGGGCATAGGGCTCCTGATATGGACGCAATTGGTGCTGCGATTGGTATTTTAAAAGTGGCTCAGTTAAATGAGCGTAAAGGATATATTGTGTTAGATGAAAATGATTCCGATAAAGGAATTAAGCGCTTGATGGATAAAGTGAAACAAAATGAGGAGTTATGGTCTCATTTTATTACTCCAGAGCAAGCGATGGAGTTTGCAAATGATGAGTCGTTGCTGGTTGTTGTCGATACGCATAAACCTTCTATGGTGATGCAGCAAAAACTGTTACATAAAATTGAAAATGTAGTAGTTATTGATCATCATCGCCGTGGAGAAGATTTTATTGAAGATCCATTGCTAGTTTACATGGAACCATATGCTTCTTCAACGGCAGAATTGGTTACAGAATTGCTTGAGTATCAACCGAAAAATTTAAAGATGACAATGTTAGAAGCAACGGCATTGTTAGCGGGTATTATTGTCGACACGAAAAGTTTCACATTCCGGACGGGGGCTCGTACGTTTGATGCTGCTTCTTATTTACGTTCACATGGTGCAGATACTGTACTTGTACAAGAACTTTTAAAGGAAGATATGGATCAGTATTTACGGGTTGCAAAAGCTATAAAAAATGCGTACATTTATAAAAATGGAATTGCGATTGCTAAAGTTGATAGTGATGATTACTACGATCAAGTGCTTATTGCGCAATCAGCTGACACGTTACTAACAATGACAGGAATTATTGCATCATTTGTTGTTGCGAAACGTGGCGAGAATCTCATTGGAATTAGCAGCAGGTCTTTAGGTGAAGTGAATGTGCAGCTAATTATGGAAAACTTAGGTGGTGGCGGGCATTTGACAAATGCAGCCACACAAATGAAAAATGTTACAGTAGATGAAGCTGAGGAGAAGCTTCGATTTGTTATTGATGACTATTTACAGGGAGGCACACAATCATGAAAGTAATTTTTCTAAAAGACGTAAAAGGTAAAGGTAAAAAAGGAGAAGTAAAAAACGTACCAGATGGCTATGCAAATAACTTCTTACTAAAACAAGGATTGGCTGCTGAAGCAACAAATAGCAGTATGAAAACTTTAGAAGCTCAAAAGCGTAAAGAAGAAAAAGATGCAGCAGCAGAAGTTGAGAATGCAAAAGAGCTGAAAGAAACATTAGAGAAATTAACTGTAGAAGTAAAGGCGAAATCTGGAGAAGGTGGCCGTTTATTCGGTTCTATTACGAGCAAACAAATCGTAGATGCGATGCAAAAATCACATAAAATTAAACTTGATAAACGTAAATTTGAAATGGATGATGCAATTCGTGCATTAGGCTACACAAATGTAACAGTGAAATTGCATCCGCAAGTAACAGCGACAGTAAAAGTTCATGTTAGTGAACAATAAAAATAAATTAAGTAAGGAGGATTGCGTATGAGTGATGTACTTGCTGATCGTACCCCTCCGCATAATATAGAGGCCGAGCAGGCGGTTTTAGGGGCCATATTAATTGATCAAGATGCGTTAACGTCAGCATCGGAGTTATTGGTACCTGATTCATTCTATCGAACGAAACATCAAAAGATTTTTGAGGTCATGCTTGGGTTATCTGATAAAGGAGAACCGATCGACTTAGTAATAATGACATCAGCGATGGCTGATCAAGGATTACTAGAAGAAGTTGGTGGAGTGTCTTATTTAGCAGAGTTAGCAGAAGTTGTTCCAACAGCTGCTAACGTTGAATATTATGCACGTATCATCGCTGAAAAGGCACTTTTACGTCGTTTAATTCGAACAGCGACTCATATTGTCTCGGATGGATATGAGAGAGAAGATGACGTGGACGGCCTTTTAAATGAGGCCGAGAAAAAAATATTAGAAGTATCCCATCAAACAAATGCAAAAGCATTTCAAAATATTAAAGATGTTCTTGTAGATGCTTATGATAAAATTGAACTTTTGCATAATCAAAAAGGTGAAGTTACTGGGATACCAACTGGATTTACTGAATTAGATAAGATGACGGCAGGTTTCCAGCGAAATGATTTAATCATCGTAGCAGCACGTCCGTCAGTGGGGAAAACTGCATTTTCATTAAATATCGCACAAAACGTAGCGACGAAAACGGATGAAAATGTAGCGATTTTTAGTTTGGAGATGGGCTCCGATCAACTTGTTATGCGTATGCTTTGTGCAGAAGGAAATATCGATGCGCAAAGACTTCGTACCGGGTCATTAACTTCTGATGATTGGGCGAAATTAACAATGGCGATGGGTAGTCTTTCAAATGCCGGTATATATATTGATGATACACCGGGAATTAAGGTAAATGAGATTCGAGCAAAATGTCGTAGACTAAAGCAAGAACAAGGTCTTGGCATGGTTTTAATTGACTACTTACAGCTTATTCAAGGAAGTGGGAAATCAGGTGAGAACCGTCAGCAGGAAGTATCTGAAATTTCTCGTACTTTAAAAGGGATTGCACGTGAATTGCAAGTGCCTGTTATTGCCTTATCACAGTTATCTCGTGGTGTAGAATCTCGTCAGGATAAACGCCCGATGATGTCTGATATTCGTGAATCTGGAAGTATTGAGCAGGATGCTGATATTGTAGCTTTCCTATATCGTGAAGATTACTATGACCGTGAAACGGAAAATAAAAATACGATTGAAATTATCATTGCAAAACAACGTAATGGTCCGGTAGGTTCAGTAGAGCTTGCGTTTGTTAAAGAATTTAATAAATTCGTCAATTTAGAACGACGCTTTGAAGATGGGGCATAAAGGCAGTATAAAAAAGAAACACATTTCTTATAATAAGATGTGTTTCTTTTTTTATGGGATAAAGATAAGGCTTTCATAAGGTGAAAATATAATTCTTACGAACGAAAATGATTTTTAATAAAAAAATGTTCGCTTTTTGGTTGACTTCTTTTTCGGTTTTGGTACAATTATATTGTTTGAATAGATCGTTTGAAAATTGCGGAGGTGCTTTAATAATGTCTTCAGTAGTAGTTGTAGGAACACAATGGGGCGACGAAGGAAAAGGTAAAATCACTGATTTTCTTTCTGAGCATGCGGAAGTAGTTGCAAGATATCAAGGTGGAAATAACGCGGGACATACAATTGTTTTCGGCGGAGTTAAATATAAGTTACACTTAATTCCATCTGGTATTTTCTATAAAGAGAAAATTTGTGTAATCGGAAATGGCTTAGTAGTAGATCCGAAAGCATTACTTGAAGAGTTAAAATACTTACACGACCGTGGTGTAAGTACTGATAATTTACGTGTAAGTAACCGTGCACACGTTATTTTACCTTATCACTTAAAACAAGATGAGTTAGAAGAAGCTAGCAAAGGTGATAACAAAATCGGTACAACGAAAAAAGGTATCGGTCCTGCATATATGGATAAAGCTGCTCGTATTGGTATCCGTATGGCTGATCTTTTAGACCGTGAAGCATTTAAAGAGAAGCTCGAGCGCAATTTAGTAGAGAAAAATCGTTTGTTTGAAAAAATGTACGATACAGAAGGTTTCAGCGTAGAAGAAATCTTTGAAGAGTACTTCGAATATGGACAACAAATCGCACAATATGTATGCGACACATCTGTTGTATTAAATGATGCACTAGATAACAATCACCGTGTATTATTTGAAGGTGCACAAGGTGTTATGCTTGATATTGACCACGGTACGTACCCATTCGTTACATCTTCTAACCCGATTGCGGGTGGTGTAACAGTTGGAACTGGAGTTGGCCCTGCGAAAGTTACTCGCGTTGTAGGTGTATGTAAAGCATATACAAGCCGTGTTGGTGACGGTCCATTCCCTACTGAACTTAATGATGAAATTGGTCATCAAATTCGTGAAGTTGGTCGTGAGTACGGAACAACAACTGGTCGTCCACGCCGCGTAGGTTGGTTCGATAGCGTTGTTGTAAGACATGCACGTCGTGTTAGTGGTTTAACGGATCTATCATTAAATTCTATCGACGTTCTAACAGATATTCCAACTCTTAAAATTTGTGTTGCTTACAAATACAATGGCGAAGTTATTGATGAAGTTCCAGCAAACTTAAACATTTTAGCGAAATGTGAGCCTGTATATGAAGAGCTTCCAGGTTGGACAGAAGATATTACTGGTGTAAAATCATTAGACGAGCTTCCTGAAAATGCACGAAAATACGTAGAACGTGTTTCTGAGTTAACAGGAATTCAATTATCTATGTTCTCAGTTGGACCAGATCGTAACCAAACAAATATTGTTCGTAATGTATACGAAGCTTAATTGATATTTTAAGAAAAAACTCATGTCCGCATGAGTTTTTTCTTATCTTTTATAAAAAAATGAAAAAAAGTGTTGCGAAAAATACAGAATACATGTTATGATACATCTTGTCGTCACGAAAATATGACGTTGGTGAGTATGAGCCATTAGCTCAGTTGGTAGAGCATCTGACTTTTAATCAGAGGGTCGAAGGTTCGAATCCTTCATGGCTCACCATTTTATTTTTCGTGGCCCGTTGGTCAAGTGGTTAAGACACCGCCCTTTCACGGCGGTAACACGGGTTCGAATCCCGTACGGG
>NZ_JXIS01000055.1:0-8625 GCF_000836715.1 Bacillus sp. L_1B0_5
ATTTATGAGTTTTGCAACACCATCAATACGCATACCAAATAAACCCTATCGTTTTATTAAAAATCCAGGAAATAGTAATGAAATCCTATATTTATACGATTGAATATAATGTCACACATTTTATAAGGTAAAAAGGAAAGGATAGATGAACAGGAGAGCATACCTGTTTACATCTACCCTTTTTTACGACAATATGACCATATTAACTACTACAACTTTTCATATAATTATTGAACTATTTTTTAAATAAATAAATGGTCCCCTTCACCTTCAATTGGATCAACTACATCTTCATTAAAAGATTCAGCATGTTATCTACCATATCTATTAAACCAGCGGTTTTTATTTTCCCTGATTCCTTTCCATACCTAAGGTACCCAAAAGTCCATAGGATTTCCGAGGCTACCATCCACATTTGTGTCTCTGAAAAAACATTTTGTGCCACTAGATGAAACTGTAGATTCCTTAACAAGCTAAATCATGAAAATATACACAAAAATAGATTATCAATCATTACATTACTGCTTTGCTTCGTTCGAATAGAAAAACTCGGAAGAACGCCACTTGTTCGATATCCCCTCAATGTGATAAGGTGTCGTTCTGCAGCATCCACCTATTAAACGTGCACCTGCTTGGTACCATTCTTCAGATTGAATATCCAACGCGTTACATTGTTCATAATCATGCCATGTTTTTGTTTCTGAATTATAAGTTTCACCAGAGTTTGGATAAACAATAATCGGTTTTTTGGTGTTTGCCCTCAACTCTTGGATTGCACCAGTCACAACGTTTACTGGCGCACAATTGATGCCTATTGCTACAATTTGTTCACTTTTCTCAAAAGCTCGTGCACACTCCACGAGTTTCATACCTTCACTAATCTCTTTCTCATTTTTTAGCGAAAAGGTAAGCCACGCATATGTTTCTGGAAACTCACGCAATAATGTATCTAATACTCTTGCTTCTTGCAGGGAAGGGATCGTTTCAAATGCCAATAGATCTGCACCTGCTTCAATTAACGCGGACATTCTCGAACGGTGAAAGTCTGCTAATGTTTTATCTGTCACACCATAGTTGCCTACATACTCTGAACCATCTGCAAGGTAAGCCCCGTACGGCCCAACTGATGCAACAACCAATGGTTTAGGCCTATTCGTTTGCTTATTTTCCTTCCAAAAATCATCTCTTGCCCTTCTTGCAAGTAACACCGTTTTCTTAATTAATTTCAAAGCTTCCTGTTCTTGTATTCCACGCGTGGAAAAACCACTAATAGTAGCTTGATAGCTTGCTGTTATGGCACAGTCCGCTCCAGCAATAAAATAATCTAAATGAACCTGATAAATTAGTTCTGGATTTTCTAGTAACACACGTGCCGACCAAAGGGGATCGTCCAAATTACATCCATGTGCCTCCAATTCTGTAGCTAATGCTCCGTCAAGAATCATAATGGAATGTTGGGATAAAATATCATCAATTGGGTTGATTTTGTTCGACATAATCTACGCCCCTCTTTTTTAGATTTTTTGTTAGATAATAACTTCCATAGCAAAACAAAATAAACGGTATGCCGCAATATAAGGCAATCCTCTGTGTTGGATCGAATGCAATTCCAATACACGATGCCAGACAAAGGATAAAAGAAGCAATTGGTACTAATGGATATAGTGGTGTGCGATAAATCAAGTCCTTTTCAGAATTTCCTTCTTTCAAAAATTGTCTGCGAAATAGGAACTGGGAAGCACTAATACTCATCCAAACTACGACTACTGCTAGACCGGAAATGGAAACAAGTACGATATAGACAGTATCTGGTGCCACAATACTTGAGAGCAAAGCCAAAGCTCCACCCACCATGCTGAAAATGACGGCGTTGATTGGAACACCTTGCTTCGTCATTTTTCCAAAAATGGGGGATATCATGTTCTTATTAGCAAGCGACCAAAGCATTCTAGAAGAGGCGTAAAGGCCTGAGTTTGCCGCAGATAAAATGGCTGTTAAGATAACGAAATTCATTATGTCAGCTGAATATGGCACCCCAATTCGTTCTAGAACTGCAACAAAAGGGCTCTCTAATACCCCCGCATCGGAAGTAGGCAATAACGCAGATAAAACAACAATCGTTCCTACAAAAAAGATGATCAATCTCCACAGAGTAGTTCGAATGGCCTTCGGTATCATTTTTTCCGGGTTCGCTGTTTCTCCAGCTGCAATGCCTATTAATTCTGTTCCCGAAAAAGCAAAATTAACCGCAAGCATGGTCATCATAATGGCCGTAGCACCATGAGGAAATAAACCTCCACTTGTAAAATTAGAAAAGAATGGCGCTGCTTTTGAATGAGCCATCGGAAGAAACCCTAGCATTGCCGCTACTCCTAAAACAATAAAAATCAAAATAGCTATAACCTTTATCGATGAAAACCAAAATTCGGATTCGGCAAAAAATTTAACAGTCAGAACATTTAATACAAAGATCAAAATGGCAAAAAGAGCACTCCATACCCAAACATTAATCGATGGAAACCATCGCTTCATAAGTAATCCTGCGGCTGTAAATTCAGAACCTAAAGCAACAGTCCAAGTTAACCAATACAACCAGGCTACTGTATACCCTGTACCCGGTCCAATGTATTTAACTGCATAACTATGAAATGCGCCCGTTTCGGGCATATGTACGGAAAGTTCTCCTAAACATAGCATAACTAGATAAACCACTAGTGCACCAACCAAATAGGATAGAATTGTTCCAAATGGGCCAGCTTGTTGAATAGTGTAACCCGAACTTAAGAATAAGCCCGTTCCAATCACCCCACCAAGTGATAGCATGACTAAATGACGTGCTTGCATTTTCCTTTGAAATTCTTGCCCATTTTTGTTCTCCATTTCTACTCTCCTTTAGTTACTATCCAGAAAAAACAAAAACGCACTCTAAAAAAGAGGGCGCTACTGACAAATAAAAACGGAAGCTCTCATCTATCAGGATTATCACCCGCTGGAATTAGCACAGTGTCTACTTAAGCAGACCTGTTGCTGAGGTTTCATAAGGCCAGTCCCTCCACCTCTCTGGATAAGAAATATTTTTTTATAACCTTATCAATCCATTCAATAACTGTCAAGATAATTCTGTTTTTTTCAAAAAAATCATCTATTATAGAAATACAAAAAAGGAGTATTACTATAACTGTAATCCACTCCTTCTTGGGTATTATTTAAAAATCGAACATACAAAACCTCATTTATTTATGATACAGTTCACAAGCACTTCCTCAAAATTTGATGCTCTTCTAAATATCTTCTTACTTCTTTGGCTATGGGGATCACCGCAACTTAGAGATGTGTGACGAGACCCCATCGCCATCAAGCTAAGGTTTTGAAGTACCCCCTAAATGACAATTTTCTTTCTCTACAATTAATTATTTCGAGAAATGAGATCATATTTTTGTTTTGGGGATGTTTACTTTTCTTAAGTTAATGGGTATGCGGCCGTACCCTTAAACAAGAAACACAAGCGCCAGCTACTAAAGAAGAGCCTAAAAAAGAAGAAGCTCCGGAAAATAAACCTGGAATTAGCAAAACTAAATTCAATCAAATCAAAAATGGAATGAGTTACGACGAAGTTAAAACTATCATTGGTAGCGACGGGGAAGTTTTATCATAGACTGGGCAAGCTAGCGAACAACTTCATACCATTATGTATAAATGGAATGTAGAAAAAGGATTTGGTGCTAATGCGAACTTCATGTTCTAAGAAGGTAAATTGCAAAATAAATCTTAATTCGGTTTAAAATAAAAAAAGCACTCATATGAGTGCTTTTTTAAATTCCTAATAATTGCTTTTTCTTCGCTTGAAACTCTTCTTCAGTAATAACTCCTTGATCTAACAACTCTTTATACTTCAATATTTCATCTGCCCCACTTACTGATGCAGAAACTTGAGGTTTGCTTTTATTAGCTAAAATACTCTCAATATACTCTTTAATTTCTACAACCATTTTTTCTTCTTTTTTTGTAAACATTACTGTGTTTTCATCTGCTGCTGCAGCCATAACCCCTTTTTTACTCTCTTGACTACCCATAAAAATAAATTGTATGTAACCATTTGTGAAGAAATTGGCTTTTTTAATTTGAATACCAGTCATATTGTTAATATCAATGGTTTTTTCACCGTCTAATCCATGATTTAAAAAATTCAAGGCTCCTCTTCGCTTCAGTCGAATGAAGTTATCCTCTATTCTTACTACTGTTTTCCCTGCCCCTTTAAACTCAAATGTTCTATCCAAGCTCTTCCCCCCTATAATTACATAATGTATTACTCAAATATTATAACTCTGAATCTTTATTTACAAAATATAGATTTTGTTCACTTTTACGATACATTTATGAAACAGTCGTATGTTACGTTATAAAAGTCCATTTTTTGAATCATTTTCATTCTGTTAAAAAGTCCCAGATCTTCTAGGGCTTTTTAAGTTTAAATAAAGAGGTATACCAAATTTCTCAATGTACAATATTACTTAACATAGTAAAATAATAATTGAATTGGCGTCCAATACATATCATTAAAATTAAAGTGATTCAAGTCGGAGGAAGGCACCTTTGGGTGTCTTTTCTTTATTATAAAAACCCTCAAGCATTCTTACACTTGAGGGCTTATCAATTGAAAGGTAGGGCTGTTTGGAGTTCTTTATATTAAGAACAAAGCGGGATTACTCCTAAACCAATTAATAGAGCTGCAGCAAACGCTGGAATTGGGACAGGGATCTCGATACCCTCTACAACTAAGAAGTATTGTCCACTTACTACTTTAAAACAAACTAATTGCATGGTTATTCCTCCCTTCTGCTAAGATTAATACATTATATTATTTAATCTAATTATTGATATAATTCAATAGTTTGTTTTTAAGAAAATGTGCAATTTATTTATATTCAGGTGAAGCGCCCTAAATCATCTTTCCCTTATTTTTAAAAGAACCTGCTTATTTAATCCTTAAAAACATAAAGTAATTTGAATCCATTAAAATACATGAGTGACTCCTTATTTTTCTCCTACTATTTAAAGGAGGAATTATTATGGGCTTTGGTGGTAGCTGCGGTGGCGGCTGTGGCTTTGCAGGAGGATTTGCTTTATTAGTTGTATTATTTATTTTATTAATTATTGTTGGAGCTTCTTGCTTCTGCTAAAAACTATGGGAAAAGACACTCTTGTTTGGGTGCCTTTTCTTTTTCTCAATATAAGAGCTATAAAAATATGCTATAGTTTTAATAGAAATTCCCTTTTCTGCAATGAGATAAAAATACCCAACAAAAAACCCACCTATTTCCATAGGTGGGCCTTATCTTTATTACACAATACCAAATTATACTCCCATTTTTTCACAAACTTTATGCAATTATACAATTTCTCCTTTATGTGTACTGATTTCATTTTACGGATTTTATTCATTAATACATTTTGCGGTTTTAAAATCTTTATTTATATAAGTAGCTCATACATGGGTTTAAATATTTGTACCAATATTATCTAATGTTTTGGGATTTACTTTTTCTCCATCTATTGTCATCTTTATTTTTTGCTTCGAATTTGCTGTTACCACCCAAGCATTCGGTAAATAGCGATCTTCACGAGACAATGTAGAAGGTGAATTTATAACCCTTCCTCCTAAATATAGAGTAGCAGAGGATCCTCCATCCATTGCCATTGCATTTATTGCTCCTTTTTCATATAGAATATCTTGACACTCTTTTAACGTAGCCCCTATACTATGCGTCTGTCTACCGTCAATAACTAAAAACATAATTGTACCATC
Organism: Bacillus sp. L_1B0_5; assembly: GCF_000836715.1. NCBI lineage: Bacteria > Bacillati > Bacillota > Bacilli > Caryophanales > Bacillaceae > Bacillus > Bacillus sp. L_1B0_5. The sequence goes on from NZ_JXIS01000055.1 coordinate 5,807, forward strand.
TTCTTTTTGTGCCATAATACTTCGCGGTGCAGAGCCCCAGCCACCGTCTCCTTCTGTAATCATTTTTTCTCCATTTACAATTAACTGTGGCATAAATCCTGCCGCTGAAACGACTTGTTTATCCAAAAGTTGTTGGGTAGAATAATTTCCTGTTATCATTTGCCCAAACTTTGTTAAACCCGTAATAATTGTAGGGGTATTTCTATCCATATTCGTATCAATAGCTTCCCCATTTTCTATTACTATTCCAGTTGCAACATTTCCTCCACCCCTTCCTGTTTCATCAGCAAATCCACTTGCATTCACAGCAACAAGTGCATGATTACGCTTTGCCATTACGCTAATTTTTTCTCCTCTGTTAGCGCCCTGTGTTCCTTGATGGCTAACAAGTTTAACATTGAAGGGATTGCTAATAGTAACTAATTTCCCTTCAAAAAGAAAGCGACTATCTTTGTTACTTTTAATTGTTTCTACATCAATTTCTAATGGTTGATTTTTAAATTCTTCTAATCTTTTTCCTGCTATTTTTTTATAAATATGCTCATCACTGTTTGACCATTTCGGATGGTTAATTCTATCTTGCAGTTTATCTAGTTCCTTTTGGGATAGGAATGTATATTTCGCATATTGTGGATGCTGAGAAGTTAGTATACTCCCAGCCATTGTTATACGAAGCTCTCGGCCATAGCTAGTACCAAATAATATTCCTATGCCAATAAGCATGAAAATAGACAACAGTAGCAAAATTCGTTTGAAGATTTTTCTTAGATGTTTCATAGTTTTATCCTCCAGCATTCATTACATTCAATAAATCCATTAAAATATTATTTATCTCAAGACATAAGTGTTTGATTTCCTCATTTTTGAATTCTCCACTAGATTTTAGCAATCAAGGCAAAATACTTATTCCGCATTTCGCTTTTACTTCAGTGTATATTTACAAATTTAATAACGTTTTTGCAACCATGAAATAAATTACTAATCCTGTTCCGTCAACAAATGTTGTAATAAATGGACCCGAAACAACTGCAGGATCTAGTTTTAATTTTCTTAGAATCAAAGGTAAAACTGCTGCTACAAGAGAGGCCCAAATAACAATAAATAATAAAGTAATTGCTACAACTTGTGCAACTTCTGTTCCAACTCCCAACATATAAGCACGAGTGAGCCCAGCTATTCCAAGTGCAAGTCCGAGAAGCATACCTATTGCAAATTCCTTTTTCATTACACGGAAAATGTCTTTAAATTTGACCTCTCCAATACCGATTGCACGAGTAATTGTTGCTACAACCTGTGTTCCTGTATTTCCACCAGTACCTACTAGTAACGGAACAAAGAAAGCAAGGGCAACTACAGTTTCAATTTCATCTTCAAAATACTTTAATACTGTACCTGTATATGCCTCAGCAACAAAAAGAAGTAATAACCATGGTAGACGTTTTAAGAAAATGCTCCAAATGCTAGCTTCAAAGTAAGATTGATTCAATGGCTCACTTCCGCCTAACTTTTGAATATCTTCTGTAGCTTCTGCTTCCATAACATTCATTACGTCATCAAAAGTTATAATACCAATCATTTTATTATTTGCTGTTGTCACAGGTATTGCTGCTAAATTATAATTCAGTAGCTTTTTTACAACTTCTTGCTGGTCAACTTCAGCTTGTACTGAAATTACCTCTTGAATCATAATAGTAGATAATATCTCTTCATCTGCTGCTAGTAATAACTCATGTATGGAAACGATTCCCTCAAGATAACCATGACTATCAAGAACATAACTATAAGATATTGATTCTACATTTTCAGAATGTTCCCTAATGTACTTCAATGTCATTTTTACTGACCAATTTCCTCTAACTGCAACAAAATCACTTGTGACAAGACTTCCTGCCGTTTCAGGTTTGAAATTCATCAATTTTTTTACGTTATGTTTTGTAATTTTGTCTAGATACGCCATTAATTTAGCTTGTTTTTCAGGATGAACCGCTAGAAGTAAATCTACTAATTCATCAATCGGTTGTAAATTTAGTAACTTTTTAGCTTTGTTTTCAGATAAGTGAATTAAGATATTATATTTTTCTTCTGCACTCATATATTGAAGAATTTTAGAGCTTTTTAATACGGGAATTGTATTTAGCAATATGATTTGATCTTCAATTGAAAATCTTTTTACTTCTTGCGCAACATCATACGACGGAAGACGTAAAACTTTCTCTGCATCCAAATTATTTTTGGTTACAAGTAATTCTTTTAATAATTTCTTCATGTTAACTCCTCCTCATATTGCTAAGGGAGACTCTAGAGTTTCATGAGTGGTTTTGTTTTATTTTATCTGTCTAAAATTTTTTATTAGAGCAATAATAGTTACATTGCAATCAATTCATTATTTAGAATTACCTCCTTTTTGAATATAGACAAGATAAAACAAATAACATTAAACAGAAAAACCTTTACTCAAAAAGGAGTAAAGGTTTTTTACAATACAAATAAATGATTATTAAGACAGCTCTGCCAAAATCACAGAGGTGCCTTTCTATCAAATCGTATACCACTCCCTCGTTGAGTTTTAGCACTGTATAGCATAGGTTTTTATAACCAGCTACATTAAGAAGGGCCTTAATCCGACCGTTCCTGTTGACCCATTGGCGTCTCTCGACATTTTTGGGCAGCAGCGTTTCTCTATACAGGAGCCTCACCTAACAAAGTTTATTGAATTACTTCAAAATTTAAACCAGAATTTAATATTTGTCAACTGACTTTCAATTCCATTCTTGAACTACCCCCACTTTCACTTCGTTTAGAAGTGAGGGATTCCTAAG
>NZ_JXIS01000056.1:0-676 GCF_000836715.1 Bacillus sp. L_1B0_5
ATCAGTTGCAATTCGATTTGCTAAACCTAATAATGCGCCACGTGATGCTTCTTTTAAACGAATATGACGAGGGTGTTCAGAATCAAGATAAATTGCATTAAATTCAGCAATACTGTCTATTGTTTTTTGTTTATTGTTTAAGTTCCAAACCTTGATAATATCAAGTAAAGTTTCTTTAACCCCATATGGTAAACCGCGACTCATTTTATGTTTAAAGCTAACACCATGAGAAACAACTTCCTCTGTCGTACCAGCGCCAATATCGAAAGATAATATTGTTTTGTCAACAAAGTCTATTTCTGTGGTTTTACCTTCTGTAGTTTCTACTTTCCTTTTAATTGTTTTACCTTTTTCATCATAAACGATTCCCCATGAACCCGCCGCGCCTTCTGGTAAACACTTGCAAAATTCAACTTGAATATTAACTACTACTTCACGTCCGCTTGGGTGGTGGAATTTCACCGTATGATGATTCATATAACGTTCTATAAACTCTTGTGCTGTTTGAGGCGTGATTGTTGCGACAGGTAATGCAACAGAAAGATCATAAGTCACATCAATTTTATTTTTATTTGGGTGTTTCTTCATAGCGCTAATTGCTAAACCAGCTAATGTAACAAGAAGCACAAGATCATCTTTCGATTTGTCGGATTTCTTTTCCATTTCAATACCTTTA
>NZ_JXIS01000057.1:0-734 GCF_000836715.1 Bacillus sp. L_1B0_5
ATCAGTTGCAATTCGATTTGCTAAACCCAATAACGCGCCACGTGATGCTTCTTTTAAACGAATATGACGAGGGTGTTCAGAATCAAGATAAATTGCATTAAATTCAGCAATACTGTCTATTGTCTTTTGTTTATTATTTAAGTTCCAAACCTTGATAATATCAAGTAAAGTTTCTTTAACACCATATGATAAACCACGACTCATTTTATGTTTAAAGCTAACACCATGAGAAACAACTTCTTCTGTCGTACCAGCGCCAATATCGAAAGATAATATTGTTTTGTCAACAAAGTCTATTTCAGTGGTTTTATCTTCTGTAATTTCTACTTTTCTTTTAATTGTTTTACCTTTTTCATCATAAACGATTCCCCATGAACCCGCAGCGCCTTCTGGTAAACACTTGCAGAATTCAACTTGAATATTAACTACTACTTCACGTCCGCTTGGGTGGTGGAATTTTACCGTATGATGATTCATATAACGTTCTACAAACTCTTGTGCTGTTTGAGGCGTGATTGTTGCGACAGGTAATGCAACAGATAGGTCATAAGTCACATCAATTTTATTTTTATTTGGGTGTTTCTTCATAGCGCTAATCGCTAAACCAGCTAATGTAACAAGTAGTACAAGATCATCTTTCGATTTATCCGATTTCTTTTCCATTTCAATACCTTTAATGATGAAAACATTAAAGGTATTGAAATGGAAAAGAAATCGGATAAATCGAAAGATGA
>NZ_JXIS01000058.1:0-31344 GCF_000836715.1 Bacillus sp. L_1B0_5
AGAGACGGTTGGTATAATGTTGGCGGCGACCAATGGGTTTCAGGTGAATATGTGAAGTTTGAAAAATAAAACATATTACTATACAAAAGAATAGTTTTATAAACAAAAATAAGAGCCGTCATTTGACGGCTTTTTATTTTGAAATTCTTCTGTTGAAAAAGAAATATAATTTAGTAAATATGTATTGAAGCTCTTTTAGATTGATTTTTAAAGTGTAAGTTTTATATTCTTTATTTAAAGTCTCGCTGACATTTACAACATACTTATTAATTATCTGTACAGATAAGTTTCGATTAGCATCATTAACCACAGTGACAATTCTGTTTTCATCATCTTCTAGCATGGGCTCATATGTGTAAAATAAAGTATTATCATTCTGTAGTACACTCTGCTTTTTTAATGATTCATGCACACATTTTTTTACTAACTCTTCCATTTTGGTACATTCATCATAAGTCATATTAATTTCATTAATTTCTTGAGTTTTAAAATATTCTTGAGTAATTTGAATTGAGTTTTGTTCTGAATCGGCTTCTAACATTATTACTTGATAAGTATTTTTTTTGAATATACCTTTTCTATGCAATATGATCACCGCTAAATTTATATTTTTATAAATCAGAAATTCTTCTAACTTGCTTTTCTTTCTTCTTAAAACTCTTCTTATACTGTTTGAAGTCTTGTTTATCGACTCTAAATTTCTCCCCAGTAGCAACGTTTTTTACTAAATATGTTGTACGCTTAAATTCTCTAATGTAATAAATGACTAATCCAACTAAAAGGGATATACACATTGTTGCTGGGATAGCTAAAATACAAAGAACGATAATGAGCGCAGAAATTTTATCTGATTCATAAACTCTTTTTAACACTATGCGTTTTCCAGAAGCAGCTTGCGCTTGTTGTAATTGTTGCATGCGTTGTAGCGATGCGACGGTATCATAACTCATGTGTTCAACCTCCTGTTTTAAGTTGTATTAAATTAATACATATTTATAGTATTTTATTTTGATATAACTACACTGTTTTTGTACATTTTATCTACCTGTTCGTTATTATATCCATATGTCAGTGTCAATCTGTCATCTACAAACAAACAAGTGCCTACATTAAAACCTCGACACCCAGCCATAAATTTGGAAAGTTTAGGAATAAAACCAACTGCTTCAATATCCATTAAAATAAAACGTACTGGAATTGCTCTTTTATTTTGCTGTGTTCCTTTCAGCATATGACTCATAAATGAAAAAATTCGATTTCCTATATCGGGCATAAAGTCTTCTTGTTGTTGGTCATGTTCTGTATACGTGAAATAAACAATTATTTTACGCTTTAATAGTTGTAGTAAATCTTGTTTAGAATTTGAATGTAGTTCTGTATAAGGAAGCAATAATATTTCATAACCCTGATCATATTTTAGAGCAGATGTTTTTTGATACATAATGCCTTTGTAATCTAATACAAATAAAGATTCTTCCTCAAAACTTTTGATGAAATCTTCAACTTCAGCTAATCCCACTTCGGGGTGATAATAACTTTCAATTATTGTGTTCAATGTTTTAAATGGTGGCTTATTCATGGGGTCACTCCTCTTCTTCACTCCATATATCTTCAATTTTCATGTCGAGAGCTTTTGCTATACGCATAGCGACTCGTAGTGTCGGATCGCTTTTTCCTCTAACTATCATACTTAATGTTTGATCTGTTATGCCAGCTCTTTTTGCTAATGCAGATTGTTTAATCATTCTATCGGCTAAAATTATTTTTAATCTACACTCCATAAAATCCCTCCCTTTAAAATATTCAATCAATTCCTTGAAAAACCTTTTGATTTTTTTGTTGTTGGACAAACAAGTTTTTGTTTTCTAGTTCATATACCTATATTACTTCCACTTGGAAGGCCACAAGGAAGAAGAGACAACAAGAGGGGAGAGGTCTATATGCGTTGGCAATATAACCACTTAAATACAACTCCATATTTACATCCTTCAAAAGAGTTACGATCTATGTACAACGAATCAAGATCAAGAGCAGAAACTGAATCAATTTTAAATCACATGAGAAACCATAAAGTTTTTAATAACAAAGAGTACAAAGGGTATTTTAATTTATCGCAGGTAGTGGAGGAAGATTTATATGGTGAGGAAGAAGATGTTTTAAATTGGGAGATTCTAATGGATTGTTATGATGTTGTCCTTACGAGAAAAGGTATTGTATTTCGTGAAAAGGAAGAGGAGGAATAATCATGACACTTGCAGGAGAAGCGGTAGTTATTTGGACTGCAACAGGATTATCTGTAGTCGCTATGAAAGTAGCTGAAAAAATGGGAAAGAGTGTTCCACATTGGCTTCCACGTGTCACCTTGTACACAACACTTACAGGCTCGTTTCTATACCTTCTACGTTATGTTCTCGTTTTATTTCTATGAAGGAATACGATGTGGAAACCTTTTATTCCTTATGTCATAAGGAGTTTAGCTTGTATGCACGTATTCCTTGAAACAGGGATATATACCCTCTATAAGAGGGATATAAGGAGTGATTTTATGCTGGAGTTGTTATCAGTACCATTCGCAGGTTTAATTTTCGCCATATTTGGCGGGAGGTTCAAAGGAAGAGAGAGTGATCGAAAGAAAATACAAGTTTTTTTCGAAGTAAGCGGAATTGCGATACGTAGAGAGGACAGATTACAGTATCCAATTTTTCTTGAACAAAAGGAGGATGATCGAAGTACAACTTATATATATCGGTTGCCTGTAGGAATGCCGAGTAAAATTATTCAGAAGGTCGAGGATGTTGTCTCTGAAGGGCTAAGTAAACCTGTCCGAATTGATTATGATAATTACAAGTTAAATATTCGTGTGTTTCATAGGGATATACCGAAGAAATGGTCATGGTCTACTGATTTAGTGACACAAGGAAAATGGCATGTACCAATGGGCCAAAGTTTAGAAAACCTTATCTATCATGATTTTGATAAAACTCCACATATGACACTAGGTGGTCTTACACGAATGGGTAAAACGGTATTTTTAAAGAATGTAGTTACCTCTCTTACTTTAGCGCAACCAGAACATATTAATTTATACATTATTGATTTAAAAGGTGGTTTGGAGTTTGGGCCGTATAAGAATTTAAAACAAGTAGTTTCTATTGCTGAAAAGCCCGCAGAAGCTTTTATGATATTAACTAATATTCTCAAGAAGATGGAAGAAAAAATGGAATATATGAAATGTAGACATTACACGAATGTTGTAGAAACAAATATCAAAGAACGTTACTTCATCATAGTAGACGAAGGAGCCGAACTTTGCCCAGATAAAAGTATGAAAAAAGAACAGCAAAGGTTATTGGGAGCATGTCAACAAATGCTCTCTCATATAGCGCGCATAGGAGGTGCTTTAGGGTTTAGGTTGATTTTTTGTACACAGTACCCGACAGGCGATACTTTACCACGCCAAGTGAAACAAAATAGTGATGCGAAATTAGGATTTAGATTACCGACTCAAACGGCCTCAAGTGTTGTTATAGATGAAGCAGGATTAGAAGCGATACAAAGCATTCCTGGACGCGCGATTTTCAAAACCGATAGACTTACCGAAATACAAGTGCCTTACATTAGTAACGAGATGATGTGGGAGCATTTAAAAGGATATGAGGTGGAGAAATATGAGAATGCAAACGCATATGCAAATCAACCGTCAAATGGCGATACTTGCGACGATTAGAAAGCTACAGTTTGCAACGAGAAGGCATTTAATGAGTGTTCATGAAATGGGCGGAATAAGAAATGCAAATCGAATCATGAAAGATTTATCTACTTATACAAGTAAGGTAGTTTACAATAAAGAGCATGTATATTATTTAAACCAATCAGGACATAAGTTGTTCGGTGAAGGGAAAGTTGTGCATCATGGTAAAGTTGCACACGCTATTTTACGTAATGAGGCTTGGTTACATTTATTTTGTCCAGATGATTGGCAAGTAGAAACCGAAATTAAATATATAAAAGATAATAAAAAGAAAAAAATAATTCCAGATGTGAAATTCCGTGATGAGGATAGAATACTTCATGCTGTAGAAATAGATCGTACTCAGAAAATGATAGTAAACGATGAAAAATTAAGAAAATATGAAGAGTTAACGCAGATTTATAAACAGAAGCATAACGGGAAAATGCCAGTTATTCATTTCTTTACAATCACAAAATACAGAGAAAAGAAATTAGAACAACTGGCAAATAAATATAATGTGTTTGTAAAAGTATATGTAATCGCTGCTACTTAATGATGAAAAAAAGAGCTGATCATTTTCGAATGATTAGCTCTTTTTTTATTTCACTCCCTTAATTTCAAACAGTTCATCAATAGATATTTTTAAAGCGCGACTTATCGCAACTAAATGAATATCTCTGTGCTGTTCATTTTTATCGAATCTTGATATTGAAGACTGAGGTATATTTGCTAATTCTGCAAGTTGAGATTGAGTTAATTGACGTTCTTTCAGTATTTCTCCTAAACGTGGTTTAACTATGTATGTTACATTCTCCAAAATAATCACTCCTCTATATCCATTATGCAATAAGTGATATTCAATAATCAATATTTTTTTCAATCCTATATTGACTATCCAATAGTGGATAATGTGTATTGATGGTAACAAATATCGAAAGGGGTTCGATGTAATTGGAGAAGTTCAATGATTATTTTGGTTTAGAAAGCAAATCAGATTTTGTATGGTTTTATGGTTTCTACACAGTTTCTGCAATTTTAATTGTAATTAATATGATTATTGTACTTATATAACTGGGGGTAAGAAGATGCTTAGTTCAGCAAATTATACACAATACAAAGAACTACAATCATTCCAATCAGTAGAAGAGATGAATGAAGCAATATGTTCTTTTTTATACAAACATACACATGAATTATCTGAGTCAGCAATAAAAGTATTGAAATTTCTAGCAAGGCACTCATGCAAGATTCTAGGTGTATCTTTCCTGAAGGTAGGAACAATTGCTAAGGCATTAAATATAAGCGATCGAACTGTCCGTAGGGTATTGAAAGTGTTAGAGGATTTAGAGGTAGTAACTAGACATAAAACGATTCGAATGGAAGGGAAATTACGCGGAGGGAATGGACATAACGTCTATGTCCTTCTAAAAAAATACAGTGTCACACCGAATGTCCTACCGAAAATGTCACAGCGACAAGGTGAAGAAAACCCTACAGAATCAAAGGTTTCCGATGCGAAATCGGACAAGGAAACTAAACTTTCTGAATCACACCCTCTAGAAGAATTAAAAAACGAATTAAACGTAAAAGAAATGTCAGCAAGAGAATCTAAAGAAATTGAATTAGAAGATTTAGATGAAACTTTCACACCAGAAAATGTACCAAGCCAATTCAGAGATGTGGTAGCTCCATTCTTCAAATCGGCAGATAAAATTTATAAGCTGTATCATCGGGTATTAACGGCCTATAAGCGTTCAAAAATAGACAAGCCTATTGAACAAGTGATAAATCAAGCCATTCAAGCATTCAAAGACACTGTTTTCGCAGAAAAAGCAAATAAAATTAAAAGTACTTTTGAAGGTTATTTCTATAGAATTCTTGAAAGTAAATTTGTAGCTGAGAGAAGGGAAGAATGTCGAGGATTATTGTTTGATTGGTTAAATGAATAATAAAAAATTGCCCACAGGGAAAAATTTATATATAATTTAATTATCATATTCTTAGTAAATAAGTGGGTGAATATTTTGAAGTACGCTGTTTATGTACGAGTTTCAACGGATAGAGATGAGCAAGTTTCATCTGTTCAAAATCAGATTGATATTTGTCGATACTGGTTAGAAAATAACGGATATGAGTGGGACTCAAATGCAGTATATTTTGACGATGGTATCTCTGGTACAGCTTGGTTAGAACGTCATGCGATGCAACTGATATTAGAAAAAGCAAGACGTAATGAATTGGATACAGTCGTATTTAAATCTATACACCGTTTAGCAAGGGATCTAAGGGACGCCTTAGAAATTAAAGAAATTCTAATAGGTCACGGAATACGCTTGGTTACAATTGAAGAAAATTACGATAGTTTATATGAAGGTGGCAATGATATCAAATTCGAAATGTTTGCTATGTTTGCTGCACAATTACCTAAAACTTTATCTGTATCTGTTTCTGCTGCAATGCAAGCCAAAGCAAGAAGGGGCGAGTTTATTGGAAAACCGGGATTAGGATACGATGTAATTGACAAGAAACTTGTTATTAATGAAAAAGAAGCCGAAGTTGTAAGGGAAATTTTTGATTTATCCTATAAAGGCTATGGATTTAAGAAAATAGCGAATATCCTAAATGATAAAGGCACATATACGAAATTTGGCCAGTTATGGTCGCATACAACTGTAGGAAAGATTTTAAAGAACCAAACGTATAAAGGGAATTTGGTCTTAAATAGTTATAAAACAGTAAAAGTAGATGGAAAGAAGAAAAGAGTTTACACTCCGAAAGAGAGATTAACAATTATAGAAGACCATTATCCAGCAATTGTATCAAAAGAATTATGGAATGCGGTTAATAGCAATAGGACAAGTAAAAAGAAAACAAAACAAGATACAAGAAATGAATTTAGAGGGATGATGTTTTGTAAACATTGCGGTGAGCCAATTACAGCTAAGTATTCAGGTAGATACGCAAAAGGAAGTAAAAAAGAGTGGGTATATATGAAATGCAGTAATTATATAAGATTCAATCGATGCGTTAACTTTGACCCAGTTCAATATGATGATATAAGAGAGGTAATTATCTATAGGTTGAAGCAGCAAGAAAAAGAACTAGAAATACATTTCAATCCAAAAATACATCAAAAAAGAAAAAATAAATCTGCAGAAATTAAGAACCAAATTAAATTGTTAAAGACGAAAAAAGAGAAGTTGATTGATTTATACGTAGAAGGATTAATTGATAAAGAAATGTTTTCGAAGCGCGATGTTAATTTTGAAAATGAAATAAAAGAACAAGAGTTAGCGTTACTTAAATTAACAGATCAGAGTAAGAGAAATAAAGAAGAGGAACAAATCAAAAAAGCTTTTTCGATGTTGGATGAAGAAAAAGATATGCATGAGGTTTTTAAAACTTTAATTAAGAAAATTACACTAAGTAAAGATAAGTATATCGAAATTGAATATATATTTTCTTTATAATTTTAAAGTTGGTTATTAGATACTGTAAGATTCGTAATTGTACTACCAACAGCAGGAGATTGGTTTGGATTAACGGTATATTCATAATTTACAAGAGCATTATTTGTTAATGTGCCACTAGGTGGTATCGCTAAAATTTGTGCTTGAAAAGTAATGAATACAGTATCTCCTGGCGAAATATCTGCCAGGTGAACACCAAGTGATGGATCTAATCCTGGTTGTGGAACACTATTGATAGTTACGGAGTTTGGGATAAATGAAGCTCCTGCGCCAAGCCCATCTGTTAAAACAGTTGCACTAGCAGGGATATTACCTGTATTTGTTACTGCAATCGTATAGGTAACAATATCACCAATTGCAGCTGTCGGTGTATTCACAGACTTAGTAGCGACAATAGTAGCGTTATTAATTTGAGTTGTTATTACGTTACTTAACGTATTGGCGGATGCTGGAGGTAAGTTAGGATCTACGACATACTGGTACGTTGTATTGCTTTGGTTCGGGATTGGATTTGGATTCGGGATAGAATTTACTTGTACTTGGAATGAAATAATCGTATTTGCATTCGGATTTATTGGGTCGATTGCAATTCCGCTTGCTGGATTGACATTAGGCAGTGTATTCCCATTTACAGTAACACTATTAGGAATAAACGATGTTCCGTTTGGAATTACATCTGTAAATATTACATTTGATGCAAGTGTGTTCCCGTTATTCGTTAAAGTAGTCGTGTACGTAATAATATCATTTACGTTAGCAAACTGTTTATCTGCCGATTTAGTAGCGGCAATTGAGGCGTTATTAATAGTTGTCTGTACAGTGTTAGAAGCAACCATCTGCATTACAGCTGGTTTGGATGGATCATACGTATATTGGAATGTTGTGCCTGATTGATTTGTAATTGGGTTTACAGCAGGGATAGTTGGTACAAAAACTTGGAATGCAACGGTGCGTGATGAACTCGCTCCTATCGTACCAATCGAAATGCCATTAGCAGGATTTGCATTAGCTATAGGGACATTATTAATCGTTACAGTATTAGGAATGAAGAGGGTACCCGCTGGAATGATATCTGTAAATGTTACATTAGCAGCAGGGATATTCCCGTTATTCGTTAAAATAGTCGCATATAGTATGACATCACCGACATCAGCGAAGTTTGTACTCGTTAGTTTTGTAGCAACGATATTAGCAGTATTAATTTGTGTAGTTACTATATTGCTAGCAGTGTTTCTAACAAGAGCAGGTAAGTTTGGATCAGCGATAAAGCTATATTGAAGTGCAGCGCTGTTTTGAATTGGGTTTGGTGAAGGTAGCCCATTTGCACTTATTTGAAAAACAATCGTTGTAAAACCACCTGAAGGAATGGAGCCGACTTGAAGACCGGTACTAGGGTCTGCACCTAGTTGTAAAGCACCACCTATAAAAATACTATTTGGAACGATAGTGATGCCATTAGGGATTATATCGGTAACAATAACATTATTGGCTGTAGTATTGCCAAGATTAGCTAAAGAAATTGTATATGTGATTGGTTGCCCGACATCGGCGATAGTTAAATCTACTTCTTTGACAATCACTACATTTGCTAAATTAATTTGTGTACTTACAGTGTTACTTACAGATGTTTCTATAGTTGGTGGATCGCCCGGATTTAGAATAAAGCTATACTGTGTACTAGATGAATTTAATGTTGGGTTTTGTGTTGGTAAAGAGGTGACGGTTACTTGATAAGAGACAGTAAGTGAGCCATTAGCAGCAATGGAAGGTAGTGGAACACCTATATTTGGATCTGCGTTATTTTGAAGTACACCATTAATAAGAAAAGTATTTGGAATAAAGGTAGTACCGTCTGGATTCGTATCTACGAAAGTAGGGCTATCAGCAGAAACACTTCCTGCATTCGTCAAAGTAACAGTATAAGTTAATATATCCCCTACGGTAGCGAACACTCGATCCACTGTTTTGGCTGAAATGACATTTGCATCGTTTACTTGAGTAAATGTAGTGGTTGAAGTAGTGTTCTTACTTACAGGTGAAGTGTTTGGATCAACGATAAAGTTATAGGAGATGGAAGCGCTATTTGAAATAGGGTTTGGATTTGGAATGCTAGTTATTACTACTTGGAATGAAGCTGTAATTGTAGTATTAGCATTGATGCTACCAATATTGATGCTAGCTGGTGTAACGCCTGGCTGAGTAACACTGTTAACTATAACGCTGTTTGGGACAAAGGCGGTTCCATTCGCAATTGAATCAGATAGTAATACATTGTTCGCTGCAACATTTCCATCGTTAGTAAGAGCAAAGGTGTAAGTTAATACATCGCCAACTTCCGCAAACGTTTTATCTACAGATTTATTAACATGGAGATTTGCTAGTCTAATTGTTGATGTAACAGAATTAGAATTTGCTGTTTTTGAAGTCGGTGGCAAACTTGGATTTACAGTGTAAATATAAGAGGCGAAAGCGTTATTAATGATAGGATTTTGGGCAGTGATGTTAATGACTGTTACTTGAAAGGATAAGGTAAAAGTAGCTCCACCAGGAATTGTGCCGATAGGTAAAGCAACGAGAGAATCTACATTCTGCAAAACTCCGTTTAGTGTTACAGTACCAAGAGTCAATATCGTTCCGTTTGGAAGTGGATCTGTTAGTTGAACGTTATTAGCGGCTGCATTTCCGCTGTTTGTAATAAGGATTGTATAACTTATCGTTTCGCCAATTGTGGCAAATTGTTTGTTAGTTGATTTTGTTAAAGTTAAATTCGCATTGTTAATTTGAGTGGAAACGAGATTAGAAGAAATGTTTTTTGTAACGGGAGATTGGCTAGGGTTGACGGTATATTGATAAGAAGCGCTTGATCCGTTAGATACGACATTTGACGCGGGTATTGTGTTTACTACTACTTGAAATGCAACATTTTTTATTGTGCCGCTTGGGATGGATCCAATGTTCACGCCGGTAGCGGGATTTGCGCCCACCTGTGTCGTGCCATCTATTGTTAAACTGTTTAGAACAAAAGCTGTTCCAGTAGGAATGATATCTGTAAAAATAACATTGTTCGCATTTGTATTACCTGTACCTGTAAAGGAAACGGTGTACGTTAGTGTATCACCAATATCTGCAAAATTTTTATCTACTGCTTTTGCCATTGTTACAGTAGCGTTATTCACTTGAGTAGATACGATATTGGTCGTATCAGTCCCACTTACTGCAGGTTGATTTGGTACAGGAATGTATTGATATGTTGTTGTACCACTATTTAATATTGGATTTGTTTGAGGGATAGAAGGAACGAATACTTGAAATGAAATAGTAGTAGTAGAATTTGCGGCAATTGATCCAATTGATATACCATTAGCGGGATTTGCGCCAGCTTGAGTAACTCCGTTCACAGTTACACTCCCTGGAATGAAAGTAGTCCCGCTAGGAATCGGATCCGTATATATAACATTTGTTGCAGCGATATTTCCTATATTAGCTAAGGCAATACTGTAAGTTAATGTTTCACCAATATCGGTAAAAAGTTTGTTGACTGATTTTGTTCCATTAATATCTGCCAGGTTAATTTGTGTTCCAGCAGAATTGCTTGTTGCAAGACCGTTAAAGGTTGTTCCTCCGGCGATTGGTGTATATTGAAATGTAATATTCGCAGTGTTAGAGATAGGATTTTGACTTGGAAGAGAAACGACAGTAGCTTGGAAGGTTACTGTGCGAGAAGTACCATTATTAATTGTTCCAAGAGATATACCAGCCGCGGGATTTGCATTTGTTTGTGGTACGTTATCTACTGTTACAGTGCCGGGTATAAAAGAAGTACCGTTAGGGAGACTATCTATAAAAATAGCGTTATTGGCAGGAAGAAGCCCGGTGTTAGGGATAGTAACTGTATAAGTGAGAATATCTCCAATTGCAGCAACGCTTTTATTCACGCTTTTCGTTGCTTGAATATTTGGGGAGTTTATATTAATTTGTAAGCCAACTGTATTTAACATATATGCATCTCCGTTAGTAGTTAAACGGATTGCGGCGGATACTTGTGAGTTTGTTAAATAAGAGGAAATGTCAATGGAAGTAATGTCCCAGCCCTGTCTTCCTGCGGAGATGTTTGTACTTGTAGAAGCACTTTGATTTCGCGTTCCAAATGTCCCTGTTGTATCTAAGTTTCCTGCAGCATTATTAACTTGAGAACCGAAGAAATTATTTATAGCATTGTTTGGTCCGGATAAAGCATTTAATGAACTGAAATTTGGTCCAAATAAAGCTTGATCCCCGGTTAAATCTGCATCTCCTTCGGTAGAACTTAAAAATAATCTCCCGCTTACTGGTCCTCCGGAAGGTGTTAAAAATCCAGAAACAGATACATCGGCACTACCAGTTTCTGCAGAAACACGGTTACCCGCTACATAAATGGTTAAGTTTCTTGCTGGCAATGTGCCGTTTTGATAAGCGACGATAAGCGTCCATCCAGCCGAATTAATTGTTCCATTAGAAGCATCTATAGGATCTACAAGTCCAGGAACCGATCCTGTAGTATAGGAACCAGAACCTCCCGCTTGAATAAGAGTTGTTACGTCTGCCGAACGAGTGTAAAAGCCAAATGTAATAGAGTTTGAAACAAATGTTTGATTTGAAGCCGTAACAGCTGAAGGAGTAATCGAGTATGTTGAAACAGGTGTTGAAAAAGAAACTGGGTTTCCTAATACACTCGTAATGTTTTGATCACGAGATAAATAGTTTCCACCCCAAACGAGTTCGGCGTAAAGAATAGTACTACCAGCAGGGATATTTAAAATAGCGGTAGAACTATTTTGTGTATAGTTTAACGTTGTACCAGCAGGAAAAGTAGGTACTTGTAAAGCAGTATTCGTAGTTGCGAATGCACCAATTGCCCCGATTGTACCAGCACGGTTTTGATTACTAATTTTACTTAAGCCTAAAGTATTTCCTGTAATAGCGAGTGCGCCGTTAGTGGTGGTAGAAAATCGATTCGTAATGGGCATGTTGTCACCTCATTTACAATATAGTCTTGGTCAAAATAACATATGTATGTGACAAATAAAGGGAAACATGTACAAGTTGATTTAGTAATAATGATTTAAATGTCTAGATAAGGGGATGGAGTATGATTGAATTGGAAATTAGGGTGGAGCGTCTTAGGAAAGAACAAATAGGCGATATTGTAGCATTATCTTCTTATATTGGCTGGGATTATAACAGAGAAGAAATTGAGACTATTTTTGATTCAGGTATCGTATATGGTGTGTGGAATGAGAGGGAGAAACTAATTGCTAGCGCGGCAATAATATTATATGGGGAAAAATTAGCGTCTATCGGAATGGTCATTGTACATCCAGATTATAAGGGGAGAGGGATTGGAAAGGCGATAACGAATTCATGTATTAAGAGCGTATCGGTTCAAACTCCCATTATACTTATTGCTACGGATGAGGGAAAGCCTCTATATGAAAAATTAGGATTTAGAGTAGTAAGCTATGTTTCTAAATACATATGTAACTCGTACAATGTGAATGATTATTGTGTAGGAAATGAAGATTATATGGTGAAGTATGAAGAGTGTGATTTAGAAGAAATAATAAAATTAGATGAAAATGCGTTTGGAACAAATAGAAAAGTATTTTTAAAGAAAAGAATGATACAAAGTGAACAGTGCATCGTTGTAAAGGACAACAAACGAAATGTATTAGGTTACGGTTTAAGTATACAAACATCAGAAAATAAAATAATAGGACCAGTTGTTGCGAAAAATGATACGATGGCAATGAGGATTGTACATTATTTAGCAAGAGAGCATCATGGTAAATTAAGAATGGATGTACCAGAAGGAAAGAATGGTTTCATGAAAGAATTAGAGATTACTGGTTTTCAAAAGGTTAATACACCACCAATTATGATGAAAAATAGCGATAAATTATTAAAAAGGAGTAATGAACTGTATAGCATTGCAGCACAAGTTTTTGGGTGAAAAAAGAATCCTTTCGTGAAAAGGATTCTTTTTTATAGCCAATTTAATCACGATATTGGTCATGAGTAGGTTGAAAGAGGTCTTCCTCGACATCTCTAACAACTGAAAAATGATCAACGTTATAATGGCCGTGTAAAGTTTTATTGTGATGACCAATAATTTGCTCTGCAGACAATACGTTAGAATCAGTTGTTGAATGACCGTTTTTAATTAATGTAACGTCAAATCCTTGTACAGTTGCTGTCCTAACGGCAGTGTCGATGCAATGTTCTGTTTTACATCCGCCTATAACAATATGATTAATGTTTTCTTCTTTTAAAAGTTCAAGTAAAGAAGTGCCGTAGAATGAATTGGTTGCTGCTTTATTAATAAGGATTGCAGACTGGGGTACTTGAATTTGATTATGTACTTCAAATCCTTCGCCGCTGCCAGAAGCAACATCGATATCTCTTACGAAAACAATAAGAGCATTTGAATCTATTGCTTTCTGCAGTGCTGTATTTAGTGTAGATAATAGCTCGGTTTTGCGAAAAACTTCATTTTCTTGCTCATTTCCATCAATTAATTCTTGTTGAGCGTCGATAATTAATAGTGCTTGTTTCATCGTGTCTCCCCTTTAATATGAAATAAGTTCCACTTTACATATTCCTTCAGGTTGTTAGGAAATCCTCCATTGTAAGCGAAGTAGAAGATTGATTTACAAAGTTGTCAAAGAAATTTCATTCTCATAGCGTGTAAAAACATGTATGATAGGAGATGGAGAATTTTTGAGTAGGTGGGAATAACATGCAAACAGTAGAAGATTATCTTTCATTCTTACATACGAAAGGATTTAAATTATCAGAGGAAGCACAAGGGTTTATTATGTTCGGACAAGGATATACTGGTGCGTCTGATGGGATTGTGAACGCAGCAATAGAAGCGACAATTAAACATCAATTGCAGTTTGATGGTAGTTATTTCGTTGCGTTATTAGAACGATTGAAAGAGGAAGAAATTACAGATAAAAAAAGCGCTAAGGCTTTTATGCGGAAGTTACAAGCGTAACTTCACGCAGCCTGCGCTTCTTTTTTTGTTTTGGAAGGTAATTCAACAAAAATCATGCCTAGGAAAATACAGAGGCATCCGATAATAGCAGAAATAGAAAGTTGTTCGTTTGCAACGAGAACGCCTGTTAAGGCAGCAAAAACGGGTTCCATTGCGAAAATGATTGCTACTCTCGTTGGAGACGTATGTTTTTGTGCTGATGTTTGAATGAAAAAAGCAATGGATGTCGCAAATAGGGAAGTTAAAAATAGAGCGAATAAAAAGGAAGAATTCGTCCATAGTACTACTGAAAATAATTTTTCCCAATCTTCAAACAAAAAGGCGCAAATAGAAGAAAACATACCGACAGCTAATACTTGCGACGTGCTTAACAATAAAGGTGATATTTTCTTAGAGAAGAAGCCGTTAACAAGAATATGGGCAGCGAAAGCGACTGCACAACCGAGAACGAGTATGTCTCCAATGTTTAATTGAAAAGAATCAGCAGCTGTTAATAAGTATAAACCCGTTGTAGCTACAGCAATACCAAGTACGATGAAAATGGTAGCTTTTTGTTTTAAAAAGATAAATGATAAGATTGGGACCATAACAATGCTTAGCCCAGTTAAGAAACCTGCTTTTGAAGATGTTGTATAGAGTAAGCCAAATGTTTGCAATAAATAACCGACAAATAAGAAAAAACCAACGATTATCCCTGCCGTGCTACTATGTTTTATATCTTGTTTTGAAGTTTTTTGTGAGAAAATAATTTGAACGAATAATAAAATAATTCCAGCGAATAAAAAGCGAATACCATTAAACGTAAATGGACCAACGAAAGACATAGCGTTTTGAACGACAACAAACGTAGCTCCCCAAATAAAAGAGACAAATAATAAAGCAAGAGGAGCAATCCACTCTTTTTTCACACTCATACCCCCGTTAATTTTGTAATATAGCTTTTCTAGCTAATTCATCAGCTACTTTATTTTGACTACTTGGAATCCACTTAATAAAAAAGAGATCGAAGTTTTTTATGTACTGCAGTGCTTCATCTAAAAGAGGTGCAAATATTTTATTTTTTGCGTATTCCTTTTCAACAGCCCGTTCGACAAGCTGGGAATCTGTACGAAAAGAGACAGTGCTATAATTATGCTCGATGCAATATTTTAATGCTAGAAGTAAAGCGCGATATTCTGCTTCATGATTGGACATTGTTCCAAGTGGTAATGATAATTGTACAGGCGGCTGAACGCCTTTAATAAACACTCCTGCACCAGAAGGACCAGGATTTCCTTTTGATGCACCATCAATATATACTTCAATCAAAATGAGAAACCTCCAAATTATAAGATTATCCCCTACTTAAATATTTTTTGAAGTAGGGGATAGAGTAGTTATCCGATTGTGATGCTGTAACGACATGTAAATGTTTCATTCGCTTGTAAAGATTGAATTCCCTTTTTGTCCTTGAAATCTTTTGCTGGTTTTACTTCATCAGCGATTCCGTACCAAGGTTCAATACATAAGAAAGGTGCGTTATCCCCTGGTGTCCATACGCCGACAAATGGGAATCCATCAAATTCTACTTTTACAAATTTATTATGTTTATGAGAACGAATAGAAATTTCATCCGTATTCATATTTTCAAAAATAAGCGCATCATTTTTGAATAAATCATATGTAAGTGGCAGTTCAGTCGTATTTTCAGCGATTAATTGCTTTTTGTTTGAAAGGTAAGGTCCTTCTAATACGCTTGTTTCTAAGCGTTCCGAACCATTAAACGCTAAGTGATAATCTGTAAATGATTCACCGTCCAATAAAGGGAAGTTGAATCCAGGATGTGCTCCGATTGAGAAGAACATCTCTTTAGAAGTAGGATTGTTTACTTCATATGTTACATGAACGCTTTGTCCATCTAGCTCATAAGAAACGAGTAATTCGAATTCATATGGGTATTTTTTTAATGTTTCTTCATTACTAGTAACGATATAAGTGATCTTTGTTTCACTTTGTTCTTTCACAGAGAAAGTAAGATCACGAGCGAAACCGTGTTGTGTTAATGAATATGGTTTACCGTCTACGTAGTAGGTATTATCTACTAATCGGCCGACAATTGGAAACAAAATTGGTGCACGGCGTCCCCAATAAGTAGAATCACCTTGCCATAAATATTCTGTGTTGTCTTCTTTTAAGCGAACGCTCTGTAATTCTGCACCTTTGTCAGAAATGGAAACGATCACTTTTTCATTTTGAATTGTTGCTGTCATGAAGTGAAACCTCCTAAATCTTTCATATGTTTCATTATACGTTGTCTAAAAGGAAAAAGGTAGTTTATGATAGGAATCTATTGACGAAAGAGGGGCTACGACGTAAAATATAATCTTGTTGCTTAAAAAACGAATAACGTGGTTCGAAACCATCCCACGTAAAAAAACTAAGGAGATTTTGTCATGAATATTAGAACTTTAGTCGGTAATGGTATTTTAGCGGCATTATATATTGCTGTTTCTATGCTTATTCAGCCATTTGGCTTTACGAATGTACAATTTCGTATTTCAGAGATGTTTAATCATCTCGTTGTATTTAACAAGAAAGCAATTTACGGAATTGTATTAGGTGTATTTTTAACGAATCTCTTGTTCTCACCTATGATCGCTTATGATTTAGTATTTGGAGTAGGTCAATCTATTCTTGCATTAGTTGCAACGATTATTTCTATGCGATTTATTAAAGGTGTTTGGGCTCGTATGATTTTTAATACAGTTATCTTTACGATTACAATGTTTATGATTGCAATTGAACTTCATCTTGCATTGGGTTTACCATTTATGTTGTCTTGGTTAACATGTGCAATCGGTGAATTTGTTGTCATGGCGATTGGTATGCCTGTAATGTACTGGATTAATAAGCGAGTACAATTTGAAAGATTTATGTAATAGATGAAAGGGCTATTCCTATAGGGATAGCTCTTTTTGCATGTGATAATATTGAATATAATTCTTTGACTCTTGATAAAATATAATAAAATAAAGTGAGGCTTTTATTAGCTGGCTACATATAAGAAGTCTTACATAAGGGGAATGTAGTATGAAATATAAAATTCATTGGTTGTATAAAACGAAGCGCGGATTGCAGACGGAATTAACAACAGAGTATATGAACATAGAAGAAATACTTCAATTTGCAGAGGATTTTGAGAAAACAGGAAGAGTAAAAGAATTTTCATTTTATGATGAAATGGACGCAGAATGGTCATTAAAAGAGATGAAAAAGTTAAGTAAGCAAGTAGAGGAAGAGCCCCAAGAAATACTCGTTTATTTTGATGGGGGGTATGATGTGCAAACGAAAGAAGCTGGCGTTGGTATATGTGTGTATTATAAAAAAGGAAATACAAACTACCGCATTCGCCGCAATGCATATATAGAAGGTATAGATGATAATAATGAAGCGGATTATGCATCACTATTATACGGTATGAATATACTCGAGGAATTAGGGATTAAATATGAAGCAGTTACACTTCGCGGCGATTCTCAAGTTGTATTGCAGCAATTAGCTGGAGAATGGCCTTGTTATGATGAGCATTTAAACCATTATTTAGATCAAATTGAACAAAAGGCGAAGCAAATGAAATTAAAACTTGTATGTGAACCAATATCTAGAAAACAAAATAAAGAAGCACATCAATTAGCAACGCAAGCATTAGAAGGGACAGTCATTGATAGTCATAAAGAAATAACCGAATAGAGAGGTGCAACGGTGGATAAAAAGCAACTCATTACAGAGGTAAATGACTTATTAGAAACATACTGTGAAGGATGTTTCTTGCGAGAACATAATCGAAAGACAAATAGTAAGTATTATGCTCATTCATTTTGTATAAGACAATGTACAGTTGGAGAAACATTGAAAAAGTATGGAGAACAGTTGTCATAAAAAAACATCCAGAGAAAATTCCCTGGATGTTTTTTAGTGCTTTGCTTCGTTTAATTGCTGCTCGCATTTGCTTAGTTTCTTTTCCTCGTTCATTAAAAATGGTTCATCTAAATCTACTGCAACAGATTTCATAATTTCAAGCTGTGAGCGAGCTGCTTCTACTGCAGTAGTGGCATGCTCTAATGTGTCTGGATCCATTGAAATTGTTGCAGAACCTACCATCTTTTGTGCTGTTTCTACACGGAATTTTACTTCTTCAAAATCATTTACTTCTGATCCCATTGTTACTGCCTCCTTTGTATATTGCGCATTTCACATAGTTTTTGCTCTGTAAAACGGAAATATACAAAGGAATAATAAAGGAGGTTACCAAGTAAGGTAACCTCCTGTTATATGTTGGATTAAAGTTTTACTACGTTAGCAGCTTGAGGTCCACGGTTACCTTCAGTAATGTCGAAAGATACTTCTTGACCTTCTTCTAAAGCTTTGTACCCATCTCCTTGAATAGCAGAGAAATGTACGAATACATCGTCAGCGCCTTCCATTTCGATAAATCCAAAACCTTTTTCGTTGTTAAACCATTTTACTTTTCCTTGCATGTTATAATTCCTCCTAAAAGCGTTTACTATTTTCATTTAGTGAAATTCATTTGAAAAATAATATAAACTAAAAATGCTATATTCTTGAATATTCTGCTAAATGATTAATTTAAATATACACGAATTGGGAGAATTTAGTCAAGTAAGCGATTTTATTTTTTGTATTTTTAAATAATTTTTCAGTCGAATTTTTAAATAGGTATAGGACAGGCCGAGTATGTAATATTCTTAATTGAATGCTATACATAATGAGGTGAAAGAATGAATAAGTCTTACTTATTAGATAATGAAGAAATGAGAACGAGAACCGACATACCGGATTGGGTTGCAAAAGAATTTGAGATTTTTTCAAGTGTCGTGTTAGAACCAACTTTTCCATGTTATTTCGGTTTAACAGCTTTGAAAAAGAATGAACTTCGCTATTCATTTCTTTCTCATAATGATTGGAGTCATTTGCCACATACAATGTTATCTTTTTTAGAGTTAATGAAAGAGAGGCCGATTGTGAGAAGAGGCTTTTTCCTTTTTGTAGAACCGGAATGTGAAGAACAATCACTCGAATATTACCGTGATTCCTTTTGGAAAGTGCTACAGTATTTACATGAAAACGATAATCAAGCATGGCCAAAGCAAATTCCTGAAGATCCAGACCATTATTTATGGGAATTTTCATTTGGTGGTGAGCCAATATTTGCATTTGGAAATGCGCCAGCTTATAAACAACGAAAAACTAGACATTTAGGGAATTCTCTCGTTATTGGGTTTCAGCCACGCACTATTTTTGATGGATTAGAGGGAGATCGTCCTAAAGGAGCATATTCAAGACAAATGGTCCGTGAGCGAGTTGAAAAGTGGGATCAATTGCCGAAACATCCTAACATTAGTCATTACGGTGACCCAGAGCATCGTGAATGGAAACAATATTTCATAGGAGACGATGTAGAGCTAATAAAAGGGAAATGTCCTTTTATTCATAGGATAGAAAAATAAGAGCCATCATCTGGATGGCTCTTTTGTATATTTTGGATAAAAAAGGGTATTTTATTATGAAAGCTAGTCTATTTTTTAAAATTACATCATTAACTAGTAGTAAAAAGAGAAGAAAGGATAGAGCGATGTTTGGAGCAATTATACAGCAAATCGTATTAGGTATTTCATTAGCTGCGCCAGTAGGGCCGATTAATATTGAAATGTTAAAACGAGGAATTGAACGTGGGTTTTGGCATGCTTGGGTTGTTGGAATTGGTGGAATGACTGCAGATGTTTTATTTATGCTTCTCATTTATTTCGGTTTATCTTCTGTGTTTATGTATACATATGTACAAGCCTTCATGTATTGCACGGGTTTTTTCTTGTTATTTTATTTAGGATTTCAAAGTGTAAAACAAGGAATTTTCCACTCGAATATGGAATATAAAAAAGAAGAGGTAGGTGGCCTTAAGCAATCGTTTATGGCAGGATTTTTAATTGCGATATCCAATCCGTTAAATCTTGTTTTTTGGTTTGGTATATACGGAAGTACACTTAGCTCATTACTTACGAAGGTAACGAAACAAGAAGCTTTTTTGTACAGTCTTTGCATTATTGCCGGTATTATTTTATGGAATTTAAATATTGCTTTTTCTGTACATTTTGGAAGAACTTTATTAAAACCAAAAGCGCTTGGCTATATAACAGCCGGAGCAGGTATTATTTTAGTA
Organism: Bacillus sp. L_1B0_5; assembly: GCF_000836715.1. Taxonomy (NCBI): domain Bacteria; kingdom Bacillati; phylum Bacillota; class Bacilli; order Caryophanales; family Bacillaceae; genus Bacillus; species Bacillus sp. L_1B0_5. The sequence goes on from NZ_JXIS01000058.1 coordinate 20,457, forward strand.
GGGTACTCTATACATTTTGCATACAAAGCTTTACAGTTGTTCACATAAGATTGAAGGGGAGATTTTTATGTATCGAACCACTATTGACGGAAAAGAAATTATAATTACGTTAGCGCCAAAAGTCCGAAGAGAAATTACTGATAGAAATCCACTATATGAAGCGGTATTTCATAATGCTGCAAGATTGCTACAAACAAAGCAACCGACGTTCGCAGTAAATCATGAAATATTTGGTCTCATTATTGGAGAAGTGCAAAGAGGAGAAGTAACAGTGTTTGCGGTGGAACATATTATTCCGAAGCAAAATATATTTGGACCGAACAATTTTTTCTCGACAATAGAACAGCAGGCAAATTTGTAAAATGAATAGAATAAGAATAGAAAAGAAATAGTCGTAACGATATGTTGCGGCTGTTTTTTTGGAAAAGGGGGAAACAAGATGAAGAAAGTGGGGAAAGAGTTCTTTTTACAACATGATATCGTTATTATGTATAGCATTCTATTTATTTTCATTATTATTTTAAAAATGCAATTTTTCACGTGGTTTGGCATGTTAGCATGTATGTTTGGGATTGTTTTCTATACACTTAATGAATACATGACACATCGTTTTTTATTCCATATTAAGCCGCCTAAAAACACATTTCTATTAAAAATGTTAAGAAGATTACATTATGATCACCACGTATATCCAGATGATTTAAAACTTTTGTTTTTACCTGTATGGTTTAGTATACCTAGTTTTACTATTTATTTGCTTATAGCATATGGTATTACAAAAAGTGTTACTATTACACTTTCATTTGGAATCGGAATGATTATCATGCTGCTCGTTTACGAATGGAAACATTATATTGCCCATAGACCGATTCGTCCCGTCACTAAGTTTGGAAGATGGCTAAAAAAACAACATATATTACACCATTATAAAAACGAAAAGTTTTGGTTCGGTGTTTCAAATCCAGTATTCGATTTTATATTTGGAACACTTAAAGACGGAAAAGATGTTGAGTTAAGCGAAACAGCTCGTAATTTAGAAAAGGAAAAAAAGACAAAAGTAGTGCGTTAAGCACTGCTTTTGTCTTAATGAGGAAAAAATAAGTAAGGTGTCACTTTATTTTGAAAAAGTATATTAAAAATTTAGGAGAAATTGCCGAAAAATGTCTATCGAAAAATCTTTGCATGAATGCATGGATTGTCTAAAATAAGTATAAGTTTCTGAATATTTATAAAATTTAGTCTTTAGGTATACAAGGAGGAAGTGTATTTCAAGTAAGAGAGGGGATCGGTTAATGAAACGAGATGATACGTCAGCACGTAAGTTGCAAAATGAAGTGAATTATACAGAGGTCGTTCAGTCGGAAGAATTTCAATTGTTATTAAATACGAAAAAGAAGTTTATCGTTCCAATGAGTATTTTCTTTTTTAGTTTTTTTATTGCACTGCCTATTTTAACGTCGTATTCAAAGGTGCTTAATACACCTGCATTTGGTGACGTTACATGGGCGTGGGTATTTGCTTTTTCCCAATTTATCATGACATGGGCACTATGTATGATTTATAGCAAAAAAGCAGAATCATTTGATGAAATCTCCCGAAAAATTCTGCAAGATATGCAAAAAAGGAGGGGCTGAACTTGAATACTACTGCATTTGCACTATTTTTAATTATTGTTCTTGGTACGCTCGTCATAACATATTTTGCATCGAAAAAAACGAAAAATGCGAGTGAATTTTATACGGCTGGAGGGGGATTAACTGGTTGGCAAAATGGTCTGGCCATCGCTGGAGATTACATGTCTGCTGCTTCATTTCTTGGTATAGCCGGAGCAATCGCATTAACTGGGTTTGATGGATTCTTTTATAGTATCGGTTTTTTAGTTGCTTATTTAGTTGTACTGTATCTTGTTGCAGAACCGCTTAGAAATTTAGGGAAGTATACTTTGGCGGATATGATTGCAGCACGCTTTGATGCGAAAAAAGTTCGGGGAGTTGCAGCTCTTAATACGATGACGATTTCTATCTTTTATATGATTGCACAATTAGTTGGCGCGGGTGCACTTATTAAATTATTATTAGGGATTGAATATACGACATCTGTATTAATCGTTGGAACACTTATGACGGTGTATGTTATTTTTGGAGGGATGACAGCAACAAGCTGGGTACAAATTGTTAAAGCGGTACTACTAATGGCTGGTACGTTTATTATTTCTGTTATCGTTTTCGCAAAGTTTAATTTTAGTGTGACTGAAATGTTTGCACAAATGAAAACAGCTACGCCATTAAAAGATTCGTTTTTAAATCCAGGAGTAAAGTATAAAGTTGGCCTTGATACACTTTCTTTAAATTTAGGACTAGTTCTCGGTACAGCGGGATTACCACATATACTTGTCCGCTTTTTTACAGTACGTGATGCAAAAACAGCACGTCAATCTGTTGTATATGCGACGTGGTTAATTGGTGCGTTTTATATTATGACGATTTTCTTAGGGTTTGGAGCAGCAGCGTTTGTAGGAAATGAGGCAATTATTAAAGCGAATCCAGCGGGTAATATGGCAGCACCTTTATTAGCTAAAGCGTTAGGTGGGGACTTCTTATTTGCTTTCGTATCAGCAATTGCTTTTGCAACGATTTTGGCTGTAGTGGCAGGTCTTGTATTAACAGCAGCATCAGCATTCGCTCATGATTTTTATAATGAAATCATTCGTAAAGGAAAATCAACGGAAAAAGAGCAAGTATCTATGGCTCGTTATGCATCTATTGGAGTAGCGATACTATCTATCATACTTGCATTATTTGCCCAAACATTAAACGTAGCATTTTTAGTATCATTAGCATTTGCAGTTGCAGCGAGTGCAAATCTACCAGTAATTTTATTTACAATATATTGGAAGCGTTTTAATACAACGGGTGCTATTTCGGGTATGATTGTAGGTCTCGTATCAGCAATTGTTCTCGTAGCGTTGAGTCCGAATGTTTGGGACCCTGTAGCTGGAAAAGCTATTTTTGTTGGGGAAGCGTTATTCCCATATACGACACCAGGAATTATTTCAATTCCACTCGGATTTCTTGCAGCATATTTAGGAACGGTTTTATCTAGTAAGAAAGAAGATGCAGCGAAATTTGATGAAATTCTCGTGAAATCTAATACTGGTCATGGCATTAGCGATGCGTCTTCACATTAAATAAAAGAGGAGCTTTTCGATAGATAAGAAAAGCTCTTTTTTCTTTTGTCATTTTCTTGTAAATATTACTGATTTGTAAGTAGGATTTGTCTTAATTTTGTGGAATGAAAATAGCAGGGAGAAATTTAAGTCATCATGGCACCAGCGCAGCTTTTGTGAAAAATAAGTTGTTATGGAAGGTGGAAGTAATGATGAAAACGAAGCAAACTGATGAATTATTAGCAAAAGATGAGCAATATGTTTGGCACGGAATGCGTCCTTTTAGTCCAAATAGTACAATGGTAGGGGCAAAAGCTGAAGGGTGCTGGGTTGAAGATATACAAGGAAAAAGATATTTAGATGGTATGAGTGGCCTTTGGTGCGTAAATAGTGGATATGGAAGAAAAGAGCTTGCAGAAGCGGCTTATAAGCAATTACAAACATTATCATATTTTCCAATGTCACAATCACATGAGCCAGCTATAAAGCTTGCTGAAAAGTTAAACGAGTGGCTTGGTGGAGAGTATGTTATTTTCTTCTCAAATAGTGGATCAGAAGCGAACGAAACAGCTTTTAAAATAGCAAGACAATACTATGCTCAAAAAGGTGAACCACATCGTTATAAATTTATGTCACGTTATCGCGGGTATCACGGGAATACAATGGCGACAATGGCAGCGACGGGACAAGCGCAGCGTAGATATCAATATGAACCGTTTGCTTCAGGTTTTTTACATGTAACACCACCGGATTGTTACCGTATGCCTGAAATTGAAGGGCAGCATATTTATGATGTAGAATGTGTAAAAGAAGTCGATCGTGTTATGACGTGGGAATTAAGTGAAACAATTGCTGCTTTTATTATGGAACCTATTATTACAGGCGGGGGCATATTAATGCCACCACAAGACTATATGAAAGCTGTTCATGAGACGTGTCAAAAACACGGTGCCTTGCTTATTAGTGATGAAGTGATTTGCGGTTTCGGGCGTACAGGAAAAGCATTTGGATTTATGAATTATGATGTAAAGCCTGATATTATTACAATGGCAAAAGGTATTACGAGCGCATATTTACCATTATCTGCAACAGCTGTGAAAAAAGAAATATATGAGGCTTTTAAAGGTAAAGGAGAATATGAATTCTTCCGCCATATTAATACATTTGGTGGAAATCCAGCAGCTTGTGCATTAGCACTTAAAAATTTAGAGATTATGGAGAATGAAAATTTAATTGAGCGATCCGCACAAATGGGTTCCCTTTTATTAGAGCAACTAAAAGATGAAATTGGGGACCATCCACTTGTTGGGAATATTAGAGGGAAAGGTCTATTAGTTGGAATCGAATTAGTAAATGATAAAGAGACGAAAGAGCCAATTGATAATGATAAAATAGCAAGTGTCGTAAATGCTTGTAAAGAAAAGGGATTAATTATCGGACGCAACGGTATGACAACGGCAGGATATAATAACGTTTTAACACTAGCACCGCCTCTTGTTATTTCAAGTGAAGAAATTGCCTTTGTTGTTGGAACGTTGAAGACGGCGATGGAACGTATTTAATAAATAGAGAGAGGAGCGAGCTGTAATATAAGGCTCGCTTTTGTTTAGTAGGAGGGGACTTTAAATGGAGAAATATGATCCTAACAAACATTATCACATCGGATATTATGAAGACGGATATGATTTAGAAGGACGGCGTACAAAAGAATAAATGAACCAGTTTGGGATGCTTATATTCCGCACTATGAGGCAGACGATTTTTATAAGAAAGTGGAGGGAATGAAGCTAGGTAAATATATAGATGATTATGGCATTATGGTGTATTCATTTGAGAATGATATTGATGATAATGAAGTACGAATTATTTTTGAAAAATGGTTAAAAAAGAACGGGATTGTTTAAAGATAAAATAAAAAGGAGATTGCTATCTTATAAGATAGCAATCTCCTTTTATTAATATGAAATTTATTTACTTGCTTTCATTGCTTTATCTTTTGCACCAAAAGTGTATTTTAACATTGGTGGTGTAATCATTGTAGTTAAAATAACGACAATAACAATTGCTGTAAAGTAATCTTGCGCTAATAGACCTGAAGAAAGTCCTGTTCCTGCGATGATAAGTGCAACTTCACCACGAGAAACCATTCCAGCACCGATAATTGCAGAAGACTTAGCGTCAAATCCAGTCATGCGTGCACCAACACCACAACCGATTAATTTCGTTAATACAGCGATAATAGTTAATGCTAAGATGAACCAAATTTGATTGCCAATACCGTCAAATGTAATATTCATACCGATACTTACGAAGAACACGGGAACGAACATAGCGTAAGCGATTGGTTCTACTTTCTTTTCTACTTCATGTTTGTAGTTCGTTTGAGAAATAGCAATACCAGCTGCGAAAGCACCGATAATACCAGCAATTCCTAATAATTCGCCGAAATATGCGAATGAGAAACAGATGATAAGAGCCGCGCTCACGATAGACTCAGATACGCGTAGTGGTGATAACCAGCGCATAATCGCAGGAACACCTTTCCATCCGATTAAAATAATAGAAGCGAAGAATACAACTTTCTTCAAGATAACCATTGTTAAGTTAACATCATCAGTACCTAAGAAGCTCATTGCAAATGCTAATAAAATAACAACAAGAATGTCATCAAATACAGCGGCTCCAAGCATCGTCGTACTTTCACGTGTTTTCATTTTACCTAAATCACGAAGTGTTTGTACGGAAATACTAACACTTGTCGCACATAGAAGTAATCCTAAGAATACAGCGTTTCCTTGTTCCATTCCCATAACAAGACCGGAAACGTAACCACCTACGAATGGAAGAATGATACCTCCGAGTGCAACGGCTAAAGAAGAATTACGATTTGCATTTAATTCTTCTAAGTCTGTTTCAAGTCCAGCCATAAACATTAAAAGAATAACCCCGACATTACTTAATTGAGTTAGAAGCTCTGAATTTTCAATCCAACCTAATACAGCTGGACCGATAACGATACCGACAATTAATTTACCTAATACAGAAGGTTGACCTAATCTAACACTAAGATCACCAGCAAGCTTTGTACTTAATAAAATAAGTGCAATTTGAAAGAAAAATTCGAATTCCATCTGATCCTCTCCTCATCATTTTTAGTTTTATCATACGATTTCTCGGAATTTGCCTAATGAAAATATGTAAAACCCATTAAACAAAAGGGTCTGATTACAAGTTCTTTTGAACTCGTAATTTGAACCTGTAATTAATATATAATAAAATTTATTAAAAATCAATGAAAAAATAGCAGATTTTCATGATGGAATTTGATTTAGGTATGAAGGGAATGGCTATATAATAAGAAGAAATAAGGCAATATTTTTAATGAATTGGAGAAGGAAACATGTTATTAAATAAACGCTTTACAATTGGAGAAATGGCAAAAATGCATAATATCGCAGAATCTACATTGAGGTATTATGATGAAAAAGGAATTTTTCATCCGTCCATTGTTGATCCTCACACGAATTATCGTTATTATACAATCGATCAATTTTCACTGTTAGATACGATTAAATTTTTACGCCAGTTAAATATTCCGTTAAAGGAAATTAAGAAATATATTGATGAAAGAAATCCAACATACGCACTCAATTTACTGGAAAAACAACAAGAAATGATGCTGAAGAAACAAAGAGAAATTGAATATGCTTTAGCAAAAATGGAACATAGAATTCATTTAATAAAGAAGGCGACGAAAGCGGAAACCGATCGAATACTTATTAAAAAAATACCAAAAAGAAAAATAACAGCGATTGCAGTGGCGCCGAATACGACAGATGATATGTTTGATTATTATATCCATTCGCTTCAAAAAAATATGAAGCAAATGGATGATAGTCTATTTTCAGGAGATATAGGTGTGACAATTTCCAAAAAAGCATTCATGCAAAAGGAGTTTCAAGCATATAGCAGCGTATTTATTCTTTTGGATTATATGCCTTATCAAGTACATAGTTCAGATTCAATTAAAGCTGGTATGTTTGCGTGCGCTTATCATCATGGATCATATGAAGAAACAGGTGAAACATATAAGAAATTAATGGAATACATTGATCAAGAAGGATACGAAATAAGTGGAGATTCGATTGAGATTGGATTAATTGATTGGTCTGTAACAGAAAATCCAGAGGAGCAAGTAACAGAAATTCAAATTCCAGTAATGAAAAAATAGAGTGTAGGACTTCTATTAATTACAAACCTGCATCAATTCCGATAATTAAATTTCCTATTTTTTTAATTCTCTCTTGACCTTCAAGTTACTTGAAGGTTTAAACTGTGAACAGAGCGTTGAAAAAGGAGCATAATAGTATGGAAGCAACAGAAAAATTAAGAGAAAAACCAGTTAAAAGTTTATTTATTTCTTATTTAATACCAGCCGTTCTTGGAATGGTTTTAATGTCAGTGAATATTGTAATTGACGCGGTCATGATTAGTAGAGGAGTTGGGGCGAACGGTTTAGCAGGAGTAAACGTGGCTATTCCAGCGTTTTCGATTTTCTTCTCTATTTCATTATGGATCGGGATGGGCGGGGCAACGTTATATTCTATTGCATTAGGTGAAAATAAAAGAGAAAGAGCAAGGTCTATTTTTACTCAATCCATGACGGTAGCAGTTGTTATCGTAGGTGTTTTAGCGGCTATTTGTTTATGGAGAATAGAAGATTTAGCGTACTTATTTGGTGCAAATGAAGTGATTTTACCATATGCGTTAGACTATTTACACGTATTACTAACATTTGGAATGATATACGTTTTAGAAAATATTTTAAGTACATTTATACGAAATGATGGAAATCCTAATTTAGCAATGGCTGGTCTTGTTGTAACAGCTGTATTAAATATACTGTTTGACTATATCTTTATTTTTATCTTTGGATGGGGCGTAACAGGTGCTGCTTCAGCGACTATTCTTTCAGCAGCGATTGGTTTCCTTGTATTATTAACTCATTTCTTTAGAAAAAGTAGCATTTTAAAATGGACGAAATTCCATTTTGAATGGGATACTGTCAAACAAATTATGGTGATTGGTTTCCCGAGTTTTACAGCAGAAAGCACGGTTGCAATCGTAACGATTGGTTTTAATATCGCATTTGTCCAATATGCAGGAGAAGTAGGAGTAGCTTCCTATGCGATGGTGAATAGTATTCATGCAATGACATTACTATTATTCTTCGGTGTTGGAGCAGCATTGCAACCAATTGCTAGTTTTCATTACGGGGCAAATTTATCAGAGAGACTTCGTGAAGGATTACAGTTTGCTGTGAAAATTGCAGTTGTCCTCGGAGGCGTTGCGATAATTGTCGGATTATTCTTCGGGAAATATATCATTGATTTATTTGATGTTCAATCTCCAGAATTATTGGAGTTAACCTTAACAGGTATTAGTTTATTCTTTATCCAATACGTATTTTTAGGTTATAACATTGTGTATGGAGAGTACTTCCAATCAGTGCGACAAACGAAGAAATCAGTACTTATTATAATGAGCCGTGGATTACTATTTATCATTCCATTGTTATGGATTATGCCGAAATTATTTGGTATAAATGGGATTTGGCTCGTTATGCCAGTTGCTGAAGTAATGACAGCAATTATCGTATTTACAATGAATCGTATGAAACATCCTGTTCCATTAAATATGGCAGGAGAGAAAGAAGCGATATGATAAAAAATCCCCTTAAGCAATTAAGGGGATTTTCTTATTCTTTTAAACTAATCGCAAAAGATCCATCCGTTTCTTGAACAGAAGCAAAGGCAACGTTTTTAATAGTTGTAATTCCTTTTTCTTTTAATTCTTTATATAACCATTTTTCATCTTTATGTATTAACTTTAAGTTATCATATTGAATTTGTGAATCGACGATAAGTGCAATTGGTAATCCAGCATACTTAACATCTATGTTTAAATCTTTTGGAGTTAATGGTACAAGTTCTCTTTTTGGTAAAATACTAATAGCTCCGTTCGCTTCTAAAATGGCGTATTCAATTTCATGAACACTTGGATATCCTGCAACGCGAAGATTAGAAAGTAGTTCGGCAATGGGATATCTACTTTTTTGTAAGTTCTCAAAAATAATATCACCATGTTTAATTAAAATGATAGGGTGTCCGAGAATAAAACGATTTAGTTTGTTGAATAGGCTTAATTTTGTAAGGAGTAAATGTAAACATGTAATAACAACCATACCGAGAAATGCTTGTAAAGCACCAGAGACGGGGATGGCCTGGAAAGCTAAATAAGATAAAAAAATTATAGCCCCAAAATCATGAGGAGTTAGTTGCGCTAACGCGGATTTACCGAGTAACTTAAGCGATAGTAAAAATAAGATGAAAAAGAACGACACGTTACATAAAAAGAGAAGCAATAGAGACACTCCTTCGTGTAAAGTTGTACTTACTATTCCCGAAAGTAATATAAATATTACCTTTCAGAGGATAAATTAGGGTTTATTGGAATTTGTCTGTATACAAACAAATAAATGGATATTATCATGAAGGAAGTAAAAGAAAATAGGAGTATATGAGTATGAGAAAGAAGAGAATAATAAAGTGCATTTTAGTTGTTATAATGATTTGCGCCGTATATGCGGGGTTTTTACAATATCACATTTATAAGCATGGACATATGAATGCAAGTGACGATGCTGAGTACATAATTGTACTAGGATCGAAAGTAAATGGAACGAAACCATCTTATTCATTGCAATATCGTATTGATAAAGCAGCTGAATATTTAAAATCACATGAGAAAACAATCGCTATTGTATCTGGAGGACAAGGAAAAGGTGAAGACATTTCAGAAGCATTAGCAATGAAACAAGGACTAATAAAACAAAACATCGCAGAAGACCGTATTATAATGGAGGACAAATCTACGAGTACAGATGAGAATATTACATTCTCAAAACCGTTAATTCCAGCCGATATGAAAAAAGGTATGATCGTAACAAACGATTTTCATATGTTTAGAGCGAAAAAAATAGCGGCCAAACAAGGCTTACAATTAGAAGGTCTTCCGGCAAAAACACCGAAACCAATCATCATTCCATCGAATGTACGAGAATATTTAGCAATTACACAGTATTGGTTTATGAATCGAATATAGTGAAAGTGATCCCGCCTGAAAATTCAGACGGGATTTAATTTGAGGAAAATCTTACAAATATGTCACGTTAGTGAAAGGTAAAGCGATAGTTTCTAGAATGGTTTCCTGACATAATGAAGGTAACAAAAACTATTTAGAGGTGAATCGGATGAAAGGAAATAATATTTTATCTTCGTTATGTTACTTTAGTATCTTTTTTGCACCATTTTTACTACCAATTATCGTGTACTTTGTTGCAGAAGATGAAGTGAAATATCACGCGAAAAAAGCATTTTGGTCACATGTTTTCCCATACGCAATCTTATTTGGAGGACTAGCAGTATCAGGCATGTACGGTTTAGGTTTTAATCAATCTGACGGTGCTGGAATAGGAATGATTATCACATATGCAGTGTTCATTCTTGTAGGAATTTACTATTTCATTTGGAATATCGTAAAAGGTATTAAAGTGTTGAAAACGGCGTAATAAGACAATGAAAAATTTCATTTACCGTATTCATAGACGTTTTAAAAAAAGAGCAATTCAAAAAATGAACTGCACCCCAATTGTTAGACACA
>NZ_JXIS01000059.1:0-26667 GCF_000836715.1 Bacillus sp. L_1B0_5
CTTTGCTTCCGCTGAATTTTGAGGTGGGGGTCTTACTGCCCGTTAAAGCGGGATAAAAATTCGAAGCCTAATATAAAAGCGATTTTAGTTTCAAAATGAAGACTTGATCTTTAAAGCTCTCTTAGCTATTAAAAAGCTCATTTTCCGATTTTATGTCACTTTGAATCACCTCCAGCATCAGTATAACCTTGAAGGCACGCTGTTGTACGCATTTTGGAATGTAACAGCAAGATATCAAAGTTACGATGACAAGTTTTTATGTAATTATACGTAATCAAATCTGCACGATTTGAGGAAAAGAACAATCTGTAAATCTAAGGGTATCAAGTTTGAATTCAACTCGTCCAAATATACACTTGGATTGGAACGATACTTTTATAGCGATGATATATCAAGTTACCCTTTCCTAGGATTCTTCAGAAAGAACAGCGTATTTTTTCATATTAGGTGTTATTTTGTTTTGTTAGTTTAATAGCGATGTAGCACTCCCCTTTCAAAATAGTAAAGTATAAACATGAAAAAACTCCCAACAAATTTTGTTAGGAGTTTTTTCAAATACGCGATATTTATTTAATCTTCATTATTGAGTTCTATTGTACCTGTTCTAGCACTAACCTTTAAAATATTTAACAAATTATCAGGTGTCTTGATTTCCACTTCATATTCAAATTTTGATTGTGCTAAGTTGTCATCTTCTAACTCGAATTCTTTTTTCAGATTAATAATTTCTCCATTTGTATGAGCTAAAGAAATTTCACGAACTTGTTTCTCTGTGTAGTTTTCATTCTTTTTTGCATAATTGTAACCCATACCATAATATCCACCGACAATAGCAATACCACTTACTAAAATAGCAATTACACTTATAATTATTTTCTTTTTATGCTTTAACATTTTCATCCACTCCTTAATGATTAATCCTCTATTCCAAATCTTGCTTCAAGCGCATTTTCTGCTTGCTCTAATTGATCTTCCAGTATATCGTGTTCTTTTTCTTGCGTTTGATATTGTTCAACAGTTATCGTTCCAGCGTGATAATCTGCTTCTAGCTGATTATCAGATAGATCTATCTTGTTATCCAATTGATCAATTTCTTTTTTTGCTGCTAAGTACGTATTTAAGTTATCTTCTTTTGCTCCAACTGGTTTCGTGTTATTTGCCTTTTCTACAATAGATATGACTTCGTTTTTGAAATCTTGTATTTGCTTCTTATCATTTGTAGCAGCTTGTGTTTTGTTTGGTTCTTGTTGTAGTTGAGCGACTTCTTTTTGTAATTTATCATTTTCCACTTTCAGTTGTTGTACTTCTGTATTGTTATCAGCTTGAGTAGAACAAGCTGTTAAGAATAAACAGGACATTGCTCCAATCAGCATCCATTTTCCCATTCTGTTTTCCTCCCTTTACATGTGCACCTTATCCTTGCCTTTATATTACTGAACAAACATTAAAGGAAGATTAATGTACAAAAAAATAAAGTGAAGGCTTTTACAGGTAGTTAATCCCTACCTAACTCCCTCGCATTCACCAAATTTTGAGGGAGTAGTCTTACTGCCCGTTAATGCGGGATAAAATGATATAATTAACTAGTTTCTAATCTTTCTTTAATGTTTTGGAATTATAGTGATACATATTAATAAGAAGAAAAGGAGAATGTTAATGCGAGTTCTTATTGTCGAAGATGAACAAGACTTACAAAATATATTGGTGAAACGATTAAATGCAGAACATTATAGTGTCGATGCATGTGGGAATGGAGAAGATGCCCTGGATTATATAAACATGGCTACCTACGATTTGATTGTCCTTGACATTATGATTCCAGGAATAAATGGTTTACAAGTATTACAAAGATTACGCGCGGACAATAATGCAACTCCTGTCTTGCTTCTTACAGCTAAAGATACAATTGATGATCGTGTAACAGGACTCGACTTAGGTGCAGATGATTATTTAGTAAAGCCGTTTGCTTTTGATGAACTGTTAGCAAGAATTCGAGTGTTAATGCGAAGAAAAACAGGAAATACATCTAATGTGTTTGAAATCGCTGACCTAGTGGTAGATTGCAATATGCATAAAGTAACAAGAGGAGACCAAGTTATCACTCTTTCCAGTAAAGAATTTGCTATTTTAGAATATATGATTCGTAATAAAGAAGTTGTGCTGACACGAGATAAAATTGAGCAACATGTGTGGAATTACGACTATGAAGGTGGCTCAAATATTATTGATGTTTACGTCCGCTATCTTCGCAAAAAAATTGATAGCCAGTTTGAAACGAAGTTAATTCATACAGTACGAGGAACTGGTTACGTATTGCGAGTAGAATCATGAAAAGACTATCAATAAAAATGAAAGTAACCCTGTGGTATACGGGGCTAATTGTAATTATTATGGCACTCGTGTTAGCCTTTATTTTAACTTCTTCAGATAAAGTTTTGCTTTTTAATATGAAAGATCAATTAAAGAGCACAGTAAAAGAAAGCATGGAAGATATCGAATATAAGCATGGGCAGTTAAAGATTGACGATGATTTTGAAACCTTAGAAGATGGAGTAAATATAAGCATTTATAGTAAACAAGGTGAGCTGTTGGTAGGACATAGTCCAACAAGCTTTAATAAAAAGATATCGCTTAAATCCGATGAAATACAAACCATTAAAGACGGTAATAAAGAATGGATAGTATATGATTTTCTCCATAATGCAGGCGGCGATGAGCAAGTCTGGGTTCGTGGAATAATGACTATGAACCAATTATCTTCAACGATGAATACACTTATCGTGGTAACAATCATCTCATTCCCATTACTTATTCTTATTGCGGCATTCGGAGGATATTTTATCACGCAAAGGGCGTTTCGACCTGTGCAACAAATGAGTGATTCAGCCAGTAAAATTGGTGATGGTAAAGACCTTTCGAAGAGAATTAATTTACAAGGTTCACCGAAAGACGAAATGTATCATTTAGCACAAACCTTTGACAAAATGTTTGAGCGATTGGAGACATCATTTGAAAGTGAAAAACAATTTACATCTGACGCATCTCATGAATTAAGAACACCAACATCTGTTATTATTTCACAATGCGAATACGCTTTATCGCAGAGGACCAACCCGAAAGAAATGGAAGAATCGTTAGAAGTAATTTTAAAGCAATCACATAAAATGTCCGCTCTAATCTCACAACTCTTATTATTAGCACGAGCTGACCAAGGAAACCATAATACTTTCCAATTTGAATGTATCAATATGAGTGAATTAACGGAAATCGTTGTAGAAGAACTTTCATTAATGGTTCAAGAAGCTTCGATTGATATAACAACTCATATAGAGGAAGACCTGTTTATTAAAGCAGATCAAACATTGATGATGCGCTTATTAATGAATTTACTAACGAATGCGATTGCTTATAGTAAAGCGAGCGGAACTGTGCATATGCAACTATTCCGTGATGAAACCAACATAATAGGTAAAGTCTCCGATAATGGCATCGGCATCAGCGAGCAACATATTACTAAAATATGGGACCGCTTCTATCGAGTTGACGCAGCACGCACATCTTCAAACATCGGAAACACAGGTTTAGGATTGTCGATGGTAAAATGGATTGTCGAACTACATGGAGGAGAAATTACAGTTGAAAGTAAATTAGGAGAAGGCAGTACTTTTACATTTAAACTACCAATTGAAAAAAGAGCATAATTTATACGTGTCTGTCGCTTCAGAATAAAGATTGATTCGAAGGCTCTCTTCAATCCTTATGTAAAAATAACTGACGCATTTTAAACATCATCGATTTTATCATTTTGGACAACCTATTCTGTTAAATTAATATACATGCGAAAAAACTATCAAAATAAAACCCCAGAAATCCAACGGTCTCTGGGGCTTCATTATATATTTAGCTCTTTTTGCTTTTTGTTTTGTTTATGTCTATACAGTAACTTTCGACTTATTAGAGAAATCACTAATAAGGTCAGAATTAATAAGATAAGTTGCATAAATGATAAATCAAAATATTTAGCACCTGTAACGATTAAAAGTGTAGAAATCGTGCCTTTTACAACGAAAAAAATAATAACCCATAACCCGCCTTTTTTCCAGTTCATTTTATATTACCCTTTCCTACGTTTAAATTCTTAAAATATTTAATGATAGTTCTTAAATGTGAAAACTTAATAGAAATCTATTATATTAAAAAAAAATTCATGTCTAATTAAATGCGACGATTCTATATTAAGTGAAAATGATATTCATTGTCAATTTTATTGACTATTTGAATACTTATTCTTAATCTCTTTCTACTTTGTTTCTTATAAGCAATACACTTTTATATTCAAACAAAAACACCTCCATTACATTTGCACACTTAGTATGCGAATGCAAGAGGTGTTTTTTCATATAACATCAGGTAAGATTTCCTACTTTGTTTATTTCTAGATACGTAGCTATTTTTTAGTACACAATTACTGGATCATACGTGTTCAAACTATCATATACAGTTTTTGCAACATTAGGAAGAAGGTTCACACACCCGCCTGATCCACCTGTTAAATATGCATTATTTGCCCAGTCTTTTCGCCAGCCGGCATCGTGGAATCCTTGACCGCTATTTGTGAATGGAACCCAGTAATCTACTTTAACCGCATAATCAGCTTTCCCTACTGCGCTACCTCTTAGCGTATATGGTGTTCGTTTGTATAGAACGTACCAAACACCTGGTGATGTATCTTCACCCGTGCTATGTTTACCCGTTACTACATTTGTTGTAACGACTAATTTCCCATCTTTGTAAATCCAAATTTGTTGCTCTGCAATTGAAACTTCCGCATACGTGTCTCCGATGCCATTATTCGATGTTGTTTTATAACCGATACCTTCCTTCTCCCAACCATTTCCGTGAATATTAGAAGCAGAAAGCGACTTTTCGCCTTTCTCAAAGGCTTGTTGAACTTGTTTAGTTTCTTTTTCAACATCTAGTGCCCAGCCGTAGCCTTGCCCTTTTACTGATATGACTGAACCGGAATGCGTTTTAAATGAGAAATCTTTATTTAATGTTGATTTGGCATTATTAATTTCAGTAATTTTCTTCTTAATGTCACTCGCATCAATTGTAACTTTCATATCCTTTGACATAGAGGCATTTTGAATTAAATCTTTCGCTTTTAAAGGATAAACTTCATCCTGCACTTTATACTCAACAGACTGCCCAAGAAGATTCTGTAGTGCTTTCTCCTCTTTTTTGACAATCGGATCGTCTTCTTTAATAGGTTTTATGTATGCAGACTTCAGATGAATTTCGCTTTTATATTTTTGCTTATCGTAATCTTTCAGTAGACTAGTAACGTCATACTGTTTTCCTTCAACACTTTTCGAAATAACAATTTTCCCTTGTTCTAACTTCGCCATAGCATCTTGAGGCGCTTTTAATTTTTCATTCATAGAGATGAGCGTTTCTTCTACAAGTTTTTTCATCGTTTCACTACGATACTGATCTGCCTTCTCTGGTAGTAATGAATAATTTTCTCCCTTTGAGGAAGGGAAAAATGTCCACTGACTTTTTAATAGTTTCTTAACTTGAGGCAAATCTTTTTCCGTAAGTTCCGTTTTTGTATCTTTTTCATCTAAAATTTGTTGTTGATCAACATAGACTTTGTTTGCTAGTCCAGATGTCTTTAATTTCTGTATCGCCTGATCAGCGCTCAGACCACCAACTTTTGTGTCATTAATTGTAACATTCGAATTGAAGTGAGTTGCCTGATAATAACTCATTCCCCCAATAAGAAGTGCAATTACACCAATACCCACTGCGATAAACTTCCAATTTGTATAACGTTTTTTTGATCTTACTCGTTTTTGATCAATTTCTTCAACTGATTCATTTGTTGTATTGTTGTTCATCAATCTTTCCCCCGTATGCATTAACGTCAAACGATTTTCAACTAAAATCATAGACTAGTGTACCTTATTTTTCCTAAAATTTCATTATTTCCGACCACATTTTATCGCAATTTAATAATTAAATTTAGATTTTTTAATAGTACGATGCATTGAATAGCCCTTTACAAGTCATAAAGTGAAACTTAAATCAACCGTCACACCAAGAGATTTAGCTTAATATTCTAGGGGGAAATTTTTCTCTTTACGTAAAATACGAATTATATTATCCATTTTTATGAACATCACCCCCTAATTTTGTCAAAAAAATAAACGATAGTCCTTCTACATTTTTGATAAAAGGACTATCATTTTTTCAGTTAGAGTATTTGTATAATCGTTTAACTTTTTATTTCCTGAAGGTCAAACTTGATGAAGATGATGAAATTTCATCTCATAGCCTTTAAATGAAAACATTATGTTTTTTATGGCAACCAAGTTTATTTTCTTAGCTTGATGTCCCCCACATATCCAGCAGCCTAAGATGAAATAAGAGTCTGTTCAACTAGATTTTTTCTAATATTTTTAGGAGCATCTTATTTCACCTCGTCATATTTCACTAATTGAATTTAAAACACATCTGTATGCTATTTAGTAAAATTTACGATTCGAGTCATAATTATTGCAGTAGCCAAGATAATAATAGCGGTTATCAAACCAGATTCTCCAATCCAAATCTCAGTTTGATCTCCTGTACTTGCACGTGCGAAAGGTCCTTGAATAATGGCATTCCAAGTAGTATGAATGATAACCGAAGGCCAAACGCTACCTGTGATAAGTCGTAAATAAGCTGTAATATAACTGAATGGCACAATACAAAAATAGATGCCAAGTACTGAAAGTAGGGCAGATGCTCCCTCTACATATAGACCAGCAATAACAATTGGAACATGCCACGTTGCCCAAATCAATCCGCTAATAAGGATTGGGCGTGAAAACTCTGCATCGATTAGTCTTGTAAGCATATAACCTCGCCAACCCATTTCTTCTCCCATAACTGGAATTAAGTTAAGCAAGCTACCTAAAACTCCGCTCAATACTACTATAAAAATGAAACTTAATGGTATCGGTAGATACTGAAATCCAAGTATATGATAAATAGGTTCTAGCATACCACCTTGCGGGGGCTGAAACCTCGCAATTCCGCTCAACCAGGCGATAGAATAAGTAATTCCACAAATAATCATAGGTATTAGCAGCGCAAAACCAATCCCCTTCCATATCTTTAAGTTACCGAGACTAAAAGATACATCTTTAAACCCTTCTTTCAATATTATGCGAGTCAAAATAGAAGAAAATGCTGGGATAAACATATATACCACAATAAGTGGCATACTTTTAGTAATCATTACTAGTACATTTAGGATAATAGAAGTAATGGTTAAGATACTTAGAAAGAGTTGAAGTCCTATTTTAGCACGTTGGATTTTATCTTTATTGTGGAATGCTTCTCCGTGTAATAACATTGTAATCCGCCCTTCCCCTTTTATTCATTTGTTTATCAAATTTACTTCCTGTCATTTCAACAGCTACAACTTAGAATAAAAATATTTTGACATACAGATTCATTCAGCTTTAAAATCCCTCCCAAATTCATAATCTAGTCTTACTTGCGATTCAACAATTTAATTATTATTTATAAACTGTCATAGCCGATAGTACAAAAGTGTAATGATTAACCTATGACTTGTGTCAATTAATCTTATGACAATATGTAACTAGAAAATATGATATGGAATAAATAACAATTGAATTAAGGCAATTGATTCGTGCAACTACATGAATCAATCTTGCTTTTGAAAATAATTCAATTGAGGTGGGCAAAAATGAATAAGAAAAGAATGATTGCAATGGTTAGTACAGCTTTATTAGTCACAGGATGTGTGGAAGTAGGAAACGCTCAAACTGTAGCAGTCGAAAATTCAGGTCAATCAGTCCAAAAAAATATAGTTAAATCCATACAATCACAGGCTAACCCATTAAAAACGATAGAGCCGTCAAAACCATTTGAAGATCTAAGACCACTTAAGAAAATGATTGGGAGCGCGCAATATGTAGGATTAGGAGAGAATACTCATGGAAGCTCTGAAATTTTTACTATGAAGTTTCGCCTTGTGAAATATTTGGTTACTGAGATGGGTTTTACGAATTTTGCAATGGAAGAAGATTGGGGAAACGGCTTAAAACTAAATGAATATATCCAAACAGGAAAAGGAAACCCTAGGGAATTTTTAAAATTGTTATATCCTACTGATGAAATTATAGCCATGATTGAGTGGATGAAAGATTATAATGCTGATCCATCCAATAAAAAAAAGATCCAATTTATTGGGCTCGACTTAAAAACGTTAGACCAAGATAGCTTTAATAAAGTAATTGATTATGTAAGAGTGCATCGACCAGATTTGCTGGCAGAAGTAGAAGAAAATTATAAAGAATTGTCTTCTTTTACTGGAAGTATACAGGAATATATGAAACTTGCTCCTGAAAGGAAAGAGAAGTTTAAAGCAAACGCTGAGAGAGTAGCCCGATTACTAAAAGATGAGAATGAGCAAGCCAACATAGAAATAATTCCATCCGAGTACATCTGGGCGAAAGCAACGGCAAGTGCAATAGAGAAATTTACCACAATGCTACTTCCTAACGACTATCCAAGTATGATAAAGCTACATGAGCAATACTTGGCCGATCATGCGATGTGGGCACAAGAGACATTTGGTGGTAAAACGATGGTATGGGCACACAATATTCATATAGCTAAAGGAATTATCGATGAGAAATTATACCCTTATGTTGCGGGGCAGTTTTTGAAGGAACGTTTAGACAATAATTATGTCACAATTGGTAGTACAACTACGGAGGGGAATTTTACCTTATACAGCGAATATGATCCTTCCACTGGAGGTAAGATTACAACCGACACTATTCCACAAGATGTAAAAAGTTTCAATTATACTCTCGGAAAAGTGCCATATAAAATGTTTTTATTGGATAACCGTCACCTTAAAGGACAAGCAGAAAAATGGGTTAAAGCAAAAAGACCATTACTAAGTATAGGGGGACAAATCCTCCCGAACAGTTCGGTGTATTTTGATACTTCATTGTTTGAGCAATTTGATATTATTTTTCATATTCGAAAAACAAGTCCATCTCATATTAAATAAAAGTACAAAACAATCCCGTTCTTGCAGATGTAAGAACGGGATTGTTTTGTGGTGGATTAATAAAAGCATCTTTTTTAACCAGAAGTAAGCTGCTCTCCCCTTTTTAACATCATTTAGAACTGTCATATGACACTTTTACACTAGTGAGAATGACAAAAAAAGCAGTATGATGCGGTTATTACATAGATAGGAGCGATGAACTTTATGAAATCAAGATTCATCCAGAATGGTTATTTTTTATTGCTAACTTTCGTTACAGGATTGTTTTATTTTTGTTTTTATCTAATAGCTCTGCTATTTAGTTTAACCCTTTCATTTACTGTTGTTGGGATTCCACTAGTTATACGCGTACTACAGACTACCACACCCTTTATCCAATTCGAGCGCATACAGACGAAAATTTATACAGATATTTCAACAGACTCTTACGATAGAAGTATAACAATGGATACATCGAACTGGTCTCAGGTGAAATTAGTGCTTACAGATCGTCGCACTTGGTGTGCTGTCTATTGGTTAATGCAGAAATTTGCGATTGGCATTTTCAGTCTCATTAGTGCAATCATTTTTTATGTAATGCCACTTATGTTCCTGTTGGCACCACTACTGTATCGATACATCGATATGAATATTATATTTATACAAATAGATACTTTTGCCAAGTCACTCTTTGTAATGTTTATGGGTATAGTATTTACCGCCATAAGTATTAGAATAGTCGATGGTTTGACAAAGAAAATTGGGGGCTATACACGTAGTATGATTCGGCAACTAAATCAATAGAAGTTTGCAGTCTGTGAGTAGTATCGTAGTTTTAAATTAAAAAGTATAATAAGGCAGGAAGGATTAAATTATAATATAGGAAGTAAAATGGTAGGCTATTTAGGGGGTAAAGGACTTGTTAGATATGGTTAAGTATTGGTTTTGGTATGATTGGATTATGTTAGGGGTACGCCTACTTGCTAGTGTGTCTATCATTCTAGCTACATTAAATTTTCAGGATGGTTTAACATTACCACTTTGGATTATTATTCTTTGGGAAATTATTGCCTTCTCTGTTCCATGGGTAGCCTTACTATTCAATTATAAATATTATTTGTTCACAGAAATACTGCTGTATGGTGGACTATGTATATATTTAACCTCATTATTTCCAGGGGCTTACAACACATTTCTTATATCAGTGTTTCTAATTGCTGCGAATAGTAAGCATTTGTCCTATTATTGGACAGCTCCAATAACAGTTTTTGTAACAAATGGAATTTTCTATACAGTTGCGCCAAGTAATAGCTATTGGGTTATGGTCACCTATTATGGATTCGCATATGTAATGGGCTTCGCTTTTCATTTATTAATCGTCAATCATAAACAAAATGAATCAATTCGTAAACAAAACGCGGTACTTGAGCAATATATGTCTCAGATTGAACGCATTACACTGGCGGAAGAACGAAACAGACTGTCGAGTGAGCTTCATGATACAGTTGGTCACGCTTATACATCTATTATTATGGGGATGGAAACGTTGCGCACCGAACTTGCTACTGAAATGGGTATACAGAGGCTAGATTCTCTGCTTGAAATGGGACGTAAAAGCATCGAGGACGTGAGAGGTTACCTACATCAAATGGAGTCTCCTTGCCAATCGCCTTCCTTAATTCAATCTCTCCAAAATCTTGGAGCCGAATTTCAGGAGCACGCTCAGGTTAATGTAAGTTTTCGGGCATACGGAGAGGAATATGAAATGTCTCGGCAAGCGAAGATAGCGTTCATTCGTTGCTTACAAGAGTCCCTTACGAATGCAGTACGTCATGGTCAAGGAACTGAAATTATAGTTTCATTGCAGTTTGAACAACAATATACGAGATTAGAAGTTCAAGATAATGGAAAAGGAAATGTAGAATGGCAGGAAGGCTTCGGTCTGAATGCAATGAAAGAACGAGCAATGAATTTGCAAGGTCAATTGTCTGTATATACAAAGCCAGATGAAGGAATGCTTGTTACATGTACCATACCGCGACAAACTGAAATAAAAGATGGACTTATTCGTTTGTTAATTGTAGACGACCAGCCGTTTGTTCGGGAAAGTTTGAGGACACTACTCGATAGATATGAAGATTTAAATGTAGTCGGTTTGGCCGAGGATGGCAATGAAGCCATCGATTTGTGTGGGCGCCTTCAGCCTCATGTTATACTTATGGATTTAGATATGCAACACATGGATGGAGTCGAGGCAACCAAAAAGATTAAGCAACAATGGCCACATATCCGCATATTGATTTTTACCACTTTTCAGGATACCGAACAGGCGTTGGAATCGCTTCGCAACGGTGCGGATGGTTTTTTACTCAAATCTATTGAAACATTGGAGCTAGCTAATACGATCCGACTTATTCACAAAGGTGGGACACTGATTGATCAAGGAATGTCTCACAAAATATTTGAGAAATTTGATGAGCAAAAAGAGACACCACAATCAAAAGCAACCGCTTATGAGCTAACAGCTAGGGAGATAGAAATATTGCAGCTAGTAGCAAAGGGACTTCGATACACTACCATAGCATCAAGGTTATATTTATCGAATGGTACGGTCAGAAATTATGCTTCCACAGCTTATACAAAGCTGGGAGTCCGTAACAAAGAAGAAGCTGTTCAAAAGGCTCTAGAAATTGGAATTATTGAATAAGAAAAATGTTTTTTTGTTTCTCTACAGCAAGGTAAAATGTAGTTACAAGGTACAGTAGAAGATAAAGTGAAACTTTAATCAGTGGGGTTTGTTCATCCCCCACTGATTATGAGCCCTCACCAATCGTGCTGCCCGTTAATGCGGGATAAACAACATCATTACATTAATCTTTTTTAGGGAGTACAATTCCTTTAAATAATTGAACAGTAATCCAGTAATACATCGAGTAAATTACTACAAAAATAACAAGTGGTAACCAAATGCGAGAGTACGGAGCGATTACAAGAGGGCTAAACATGTTCATACCAACTAATATATGAGTAATCCCTACAATTGCTGGGAATAAGAATATGAAGAATAACTCTTTATAAATCGATTTTGTTAATAACTCTCGGCGAACACCAATTTTATGAAGCATTTGATAACGTGTTACATCTTTTGATGCTCCCGACAGAACTTTAAACATTAAGCAGCTTGCCATCATTGCTAAAAATGCAATTCCAACGAAGAAACCCATAAACATTAGTCCGCTGGCAAAATCATGACTCATAATATATGTTTGATACTTACTACCCAATTCTTCCGCTTTCACATTTTTATATTTTGCTATCTGTAATTCATCAAGTTTTTTCCATTCTTTTATGTATGATCCAAAATCATCTGTTTTCCCCATAAACACAATACTTTCTTTCCCCTTCAATCCATTGTATATGTTATAATCTACAATTTTTATTTCATAATCAGGATATAAATAATTGGGCTGGATCGTTCTGAAAACCTGAATCCATTGTTTTGTGTCTGTCTCTCCTTCAGCCCGTTTTATTGAAAATGCACCAATTGGTATTTCCTCTGAAGCTTTCTCTATTTTCATACCTTGCAAGAAAGGGCGATTTTTCTCTACATCTTCTTTAAGATAATAAACATATCTATCATCAACTTTGTAATGATATTCAAGTTTTTCTTGAAATAAGATACTACCCAAAATTGTCTTTTCTTCCACTGTTGGATTATGAATGACTGAATCGTAAATTTGTATTTGATCTGTAATTTTTAGGATGTTGTTTTTAAATGCCATACCACAAGCAATTCCACCAGCACCAAGAGCCACTAAAATTGCTACTGTTGCAAGCACATTTGTTAGACTATTAATGCGGAAATTTAATTGTGCAAAAGTAAAAGCATTGAGGCCTTTTTCACTACGTTTTTTATTACTCTTTAGCTTGTTAATCATAACTGGAAGAAGTGATCCAAATATAAGGTAAGTACCAACAGTTGCTGAGATTAATCCAACAGCCATTAATCCCAAAACAATTAGCGAATTTGCATATGATATATAAATAAGTGATGCATAACCAATACCCAATAAAAGAATACCAAGGAATGCAACTACAACTGTCATTTTTCCTTTTATGGCAACACGTTCTGTTTGTTCATCAGCATGTACAAGTTGCAGTACAGAAATACGAGATAATTTAATACTATTCATAATTGCAGATAATACAAAGAGTGCAAAGAAAAAGATGCAAGTAATAGCTATAGATGGCAGATAAAATGCTTTATAACCTTCGCCAGTAAACTCGAGTTGTTTCATTAATAGCTGACCGATACCTTCTGCAAGTCCTACACCAATTGTAATTCCAATCAAAAGAGAGGTGGCACCTAATATGATTGTTTCAATGAACATAAGTAAGGTAACTTTATGCTTTTTTGCTCCTAACATCATATACATACCAAATTCTTTTTGACGAAGAGCTGATAAGAAAGAGTTTGCATATAAAATATAGAAAAATGTGATAATCGCTAACAAAACGGAACCAATTTTAAAGACAGCCACAATATCCCTAATAGAAGAGTTAGATTCAAGGAACGTTTTATTGGATGCTAGCGTTTGAAACATATAAAAAGTTGAAATAGAGACAATAAGACCAACAAGTAAAACAATGTAATCTTGCAACTTACTTTTTAGGCCTGACATAGAAAGCTTAAATAACATGATTGAACTTCCTTCCTTACGCTTTTTGTGTGCCTAAGTTTGCAAGCACATCTAAAATTTCTTTATAGAATTCTTCACGGGTACTACCGCGATGAATTTCTTTATATAACTCACCATCTTGAATGAATAAAATACGTTGACAGTAACTTGCGCTGTAAGGATCATGCGTAACCATCATAATGGATACACCTTGCTCTTTATTTAAGCTTGTCATGGCATTAAGTAAACTCGTTGCATTTTTAGAATCTAGAGCTCCAGTCGGCTCATCTCCCAAAATAATTGCTGGTTCATGAACTAACGCACGTGCTGCTGCGGAACGTTGCTTTTGTCCACCAGATACTTCAGAAGGATATTTTTGAAGTATCGCTGTAATGCCTAACATATCAGCTACTTTTTCTACTTTCTTTCCAATATTACGAGATGAAACACCTTGAAGTGAAAGTGGGAGTGCGATATTTTCATAGATAGATAAATTCTCCAATAAGTTAAAGTCTTGGAAAATGAATCCTAACTTTTGTGAACGAAAATCAGAAAGTTCACCCTGCTTCATCCTCGTAATATCCGTTCCTGCAATTTCAACAACGCCGCCTGTCGCTTTATCTAACGTTGAAATTACATTTAATAATGTTGTTTTACCAGAACCAGAAGGCCCCATAATACCAACAAACTCTCCCTCTTGAATTGAGAATGATACACCTTTTAATGCGCGTGATTGATTCTCACCTTTTTTACCGTACAATTTTTGAATGTTTTTTACATCTACAACTGGCTTTATCATTTATATCCTCCTACATTTTTTTATTTCATTACAATAAGCTACAATGAAATCTTTCCTTTTATCTTCTTTGCTCACCTCATCACTTTGAATACACCCATGATAAACTATGAAAATTAGGAAACACCCCGTAAAATCCTTAAGATTTCTTAAGTTTTAAAAAAAGCTCATGGAACCTGTAGTTCCATAAGCTTTCTATCTAATTGGATGTTCAACAATAAAAGACATCCAACCATCTTTATATTCTGCATGTATATTACCATGATGAAGTTCAACAATTCTTTTTGAAATAGCAAGCCCCAGTCCATTTCCCTGGTCATCTTTTCTTGCCTTGTCCCCCCTAAAAAACCTTTCAAACAATTTATTTGGATCGCTAACAGGCGGTTTCTCGACTTTATTTGACACTTTCAACATTGCCTTGTTACCTATTAGTTCAAGACATATAGATAATTCGGATGGTTTCATGCTGTACTTTATCGCATTCATAAAAAGATTTTCATAAACACGTACCATTTTTTCTACATCTATGAAGATAGGTATTGTTTCTTGCGTGATTGATTTTTGAACGATTAAGCTTTCCTTTTCAAATATAGGAATGTATTCTCCAACTATTTGCTCCAACAAACCCGATAAATCAACTTCATTAAGATTTAACTTAGCATCTATGCCTGATAAACGAGTATATTCAAACAACTCATCAATTAAATATTTCAATCTCTTTGATTTTAAATAAGTGGTTTCAAGGTATTCCTGTAATTGTATGTTACTGTTGTATTGCCCTCTTTTTAATAAATCTATATAGCCAATAATAGATGTTAAAGGTGTGCGTAAATCATGAGATACATTGGTGATAAGTTCATTTTTTGTACGTTCTAATTGTCTTTCTTGTTCAAATGTATTCTCCAATTCCTTGGACATATAGTTGATATTTTGAGCAAGTTGGGTCAATTCGTCCTTCCCCTTAATCCCAATTGTTAAACCCAGTTTTCCATTTGCAATATCATTCACATTTTCCGAAATGAGCTTCAAATATACTATTTTCTTTCGAACCAATAGCAAAAAGATTACTATAAAGTTTAAGATTGCGAACGTAAATAAGAACAACATTGCGAGTCTCACTTCAAACATGCCAAAATCTTCGTGTTTTATAAAAAATGGATCTATGACGTATTGCACAATGAGAATTGTTAAACCAAATGAAATAAAAAAACTAATTGCAACAGCACCAAGAAGTTTTATAATAATCTTATTTCTGAAACTAACATTCTTCATATTTTATACCCAATTCCCCAAACAGTTTTAATATAAATGGGATGTTTAGAATCTTCTTCAATTTTGTCTCTTATTTTTGTAATATGCACCATGACGGTATTATCTGATTTATAAAAAACTTCTTTCCAAACTGCTTCATATATTTTTGCTACACTCAGGACAATCCCTTTGTTGCGGGCAAGTAGTTCGAGAATAGCAAACTCTTTTGGAGTTAACCTTGTTTCTTTTCCCCTTACCCATACTTGACGAGTATCTGTATTTACGGTTAAGTCACCAATTTCTAGAATGCTTTTATTATGTTCTATGGACGTATTGTATTTTTTAAACCTTCTTAATTGGGATTTTACCCTAGCGATTAATTCTAGTGGGTTAAACGGTTTTGATAAATAATCGTCTGCACCAGAAGCTAGGCCCTGAATTTTGTCTATATCCTCAGATTTTGCAGATAGCATAATGATAGGCATATTGCGATCTTCCCTAATTTTCATACATGCTTCAATGCCATCCATATTCGGCATCATAATATCTAAAATAATCAAATCAAATTCCTTTTCTTCTAACAGTTGTAAAGCTTGTATAGCATCTTCTGCCTTTTGAGTTTTTAGACCTTCATTTTCCAGATATACAGAGATTAGATTTCTAATCTCTTTATCATCATCAACAATAAGAATTTTTGACTCCATTTTATTCCTCCACATTAAATGCAATAAGTATACAATAAAGCATATATTTGTTGTTACTTAGTTAATAAACTTAATAGAGATGGTTTCTATCTTTTTTCTTTACTTAAGACGATTCTTTGTAAAATACATAAAAAGACCGTCACAGTATTGTGACGGAAAAACAGGAAAATTTCAATAACTAATTACTATTATTATTTATTTGTAGTTTTTAAGGCATCTAACGTTATTTTGGTTGCTTCTGCAATAAGCTTATCATCGTATTTAGCATCCTCTTTATCATGATTAGAAAGTATCGCAAGAACAATTGGCTTTTTATTTGGTGGCCAAATAATTGCGATATCATTTCTAGTTCCATAAGATCCCGAGCCCGTCTTATCAGCTACTTCCCATCCTCCTGGAACTCCAGCACGAATTAAGTTGTCTCCCGTAGTATTCCTTTTCATCCAATCTATTAATAAATCCCGTTTCTCAGTTGAAAGTACATCTCCTAGCGTGAAAGCCTGAAGACTAGTAGCTAATGCCTTTGGGGTACTAGTATCATGTACGTCTCCTGGATGCACTTCGTTTAATTCTGGTTCAAAACGTTCAGGATTTGTAACGGTATCTCCTATTTCTCTCAGTGATTTTTTGAATTCACTAGGTCCACCTAATTGTTTAAGAATAAGATTTTGTGCAGTATTATCACTATATCGAAGGGAAGCATCTGCAAGCTCTTTCAGAGTCATACCTCTATCAACATACTTTTCTGTAATTGGATTGTAATTAACAAGATCTTCACGAGTATACAAAACTCTTTGATTTAGATCTTCTATTGATTTCTTTTGTAAAAGTACTCCCACAGCTAAAGCTTTGTGGGTAGATGCGTATGCAAACCGTTTATCTGATTGATACGTAACGGTTTGATTCGTATCAGTGTCCAATGCATAAATACCGAGTTTAGCATCAAATTCTTTTTCAAGTTTAGCAAAAGAATCATTACTAGTAGTTTCTTGTTTGATTTGATTTGTTTGTTTCGTTTGTTTAGGTGATTCAGATTGAGTATTACTATCGGAACAGCCTATAAGCGTTGCACATGAAAGAAATACTACAGGTACCATCTTTTTGTAATGTAAAATGTTAAAAAACTTGTTTAAGACTATCATACATTTTCAACCTCTTTCAAGAATATATGGTTTTTCTAGGTGTTATACATACCGATACAATTAAAGAGTGTATCGGATATCACTCTTCTTGCATCTCACTTTTCATAAAATGATTGAACTATCATGAACACCTGTTTTATACGTATACTTAATAGACAACCTAAGTAACAAGTTTGTTCCATTTTTATCAGTAGTCGTATCTAGAAACCTAAAAAAGTCCATTTAGAAGATTTAAATGGACTTTTTCACTCATATAATACTATCTATAGTTAAACGAATAAGATTAAATACATTTAAATTTTCTTGTTTTATCTAATAAACTGTTTAGGCATTTCTTTAACGTGCTTATCATCATCACGCCAATCATAGGTTTCTTTCTGCGAAACATCTAAAGTTTGATCTCCAATTCTAACAATATTCTTATTTACCCATTCAATATATGGATCGGTATCTGGATAATTCCAATATATATTTTTCTCTGAATCTGTATCAAGGTTAACTAATTCACCCCTAACAGCATCCGCACTTAATGATCCTGCATTATGAAAATAAGTCTTGATGAGATATTTTCCATCTGGAGATTTCACTGTTCGAATTAATTCCCCTTTTGGAACACCTTGCAAACTAAAAAGTTTCCAATATCCAAATCCAATTATAATTACTAACATAGTAAGTATAGTTAGTAATACTTTTCTTTTTGTTTTTTTAATTTCACCTTTTGTATTTATAATACTCATTCAACTCCATTCCACAGAATACATACCATATTATACCATTAAATAAATGGTATAATATATCAAAAATAAAAATCCTCTCGTAATAGTATTATAAAAAGGGCATGGGATGGTCTCCCTATTTATAAAGTGAAACTTTAATCCCCCTCACCAATCGGGCTACCCGTTAATGCGGGATAAACATGAAAATTCCCCTTTAAGAAAAATATAAAAAATCAGACAGTATACTTGAATTGCTTTTCGCAAGAGAATATACTAGTAAAACAGGCTATGACGTTCCTTCCTTCTAACTTCTTTGGCGAAATAGGGATGTTACTTTCCTGTTAAACACATAGGCTATGACAATTCTTCCTTCTTTGTAGAAATTTCAAATTATTTTAGAGTTGTCAATTTCCTATGAAAAATAATTAGACTATAAAACCTCTTTCTTCTTTGGGATTGAATAAACTCTAGTTTATCAACCATTGATGTAGAGGTTTTCTTTTCTTAATTAACAAATTACCACTTAACAACTAAATGTTATACCTCTAATTTTTCACTAAAAAATAGCTATGTACCCTCTGTGCATTTCTCTACAATTAGTGTGTTTATGCATGTAAAAATAAAAATCTACCACTGAAAGGAGGACAGTCAGACTATTCCCCTCTTTTATAAGGAGTGAAGAGCTGGCGTTCTCATGAAAAATTCTATTTACATAAGAAGAAGTTTGAAAGTAATTATAAAAAGAGAAGAAAATAAACTACCGAACATTTATTTAGCCACTGTTTTAAAAAACTTGGAAAGTTTAGGATTTACTTTCTCCGAGCCTTTAATAGAAGAGTTGCAAACACTTTCGGTTGATGCATTCACATCGTTTTACAAAGAGTTAGTAAAACATTTAAAAGAAATGGTTGGTGCACATATTCAGTTTACTCCTATGTATCCAAACTTTCCGCAACAAATGATGGATTTAAGTGACGCTGATTTATACATCAATGCCGTTATTCATTATGTGACGTTACGCCTACCTGTATCAAAAGTAGAAGAACGACTTCCTCTTTTAGATAGAGTTGATTTGAAAGTTATTGACTTAGGAGGTGAAGAAGATTTCACTCAAATGATTTCTCAATTGATTAGTGCAAACAGCTCTATTTCCTCAACTGATAAGACAGATGTAGAATGGGCTATTACACATACTGAAGATGTTTCCTGTTTTCTACCTAATGTAATTCCTCATAAGGAAAATATGTCTTTTATAATTGGGGTTTTATTAATAAACAGAAAAATATCAGCCGATGCTGCTGCAAAGTATTTTAAAACAGCAACTGATGTTCTTCGCCTTGCAGTTGCTTTATCTGAAGGCGATGTGAGTTTAGCAACCTCTGTTCGATTCAAGAAGTTTAACCGAACAGAAAGACGCTTCCTTTTAGGCTTGTTAGAGCAATGCGGAAACAGTACCGAAGATATGCTTCGATACAAAAAACGTTGGATTCGTTTAGGTGAAATTCTTCATCCAGCAGAATATCATACTCGTTTCCCAAAAACCCACCGAGCGTTTGAGATTCTTCGCAACAACATTAAAGTTGAAACATTTAATGGAAAAATAGAAGCAGCTTTGTTGAATCGTGATATCATGACAGCGAAAAATCTTTTAAAAACTCGCCCGGGGGAATTTGCCAGACGCTTGGATCATTTAATCCGTTTATGTAGTGATAAGTCAACAGATGTTTTCAATATTCTCGAAGAGTTTCTAAGTATAATAGGAAACGTTTCTACTCCTGTATTACTTCAACTCACGGCTCATTTTAAGCATCGAAATGATAAAAATGAATTTCGTACCTTTTTTCCAAAGGGAAATGTAGCAAAAGCTATAGGTATTGAAAATACACTTCCATTTATCTCAGAGGATATTTGTTTAATGATTGTAAAAATGTGTGAAGATACTTTAAAAAAGCGCTTCGCAGAACTTCCAAGTCTCGGAAAAGTATTTTTGGATGAACAGTTAAAAAATCACTTAGTTCCCTTCTCTCAACGTTCAGCCAGCAAAGCGCTTCGCACATTATCTCGAGGAAGTAAAGTAGATTTACCAGAAGGAGATACAATTCGTTTTTTCCTATGGTGGAAAGAAGGCTATGTGAATGGACAACATACAGGACGCGTTGACATTGATTTGTCTGCTGCAATGTACGACGAAGATTGGCAATACAAAGAACATGTCTCCTTCACAAACTTACGTTCAAAAAATTTCAAGGCCTACCATAGCGGAGATATTACTTCTGCACCAAAAGGGGCATCTGAATTCATTGATTTCGATATTCCGTCTGTGCTGAAATATGGTGGACGCTATGTGGTCATGACTTTGCTTTCTTACACAGACCAACCGTATAAAGATTTACCAGAATGCTTTACTGGTTGGATGGTTCGTCAATATCCTGGTTCAGGTGAAATATTTGAACCTTCTACTGTTCAAGATAAAGTGGATATTACTGCCGACACCCAAATCTCTATTCCAGTTATTTTAGACTTAAAGGAACGAAAATTGATTTGGACAGATTTGTCTCTTACAAGAGATCTAACTTATGATAATACCATCGAGGCTAATCAAAAAGGTATGATACTAGTTGGAAAGGCTTTAACTAATTTAGTTAAACCGAATTTATATGACTTGTTCCGATTACATATTGAAGCTAGAGGTGAACTCGTTCAAGACATCAAGGAAGCAGAAAGCATTTTTTCTTTGGATAAAGGGATTACTCCTTTCGATATCGAAAAAATAATATCTGATTTTATAGCTGACCCACAAGGCTAACTACATTACAGACATTGATAATGTGTGGAAAATATCATCTATATGAAACAGGACCTGACAGATGAATATCAGGTCCTGTTTTTTATTTAGTAGATACTAAAATAGTCCGGTTAATCACTATTTATCTAAATACACTATACTAATGAATAAGCAACGCTACTAATAATGCCGACACACTTAACATACACGTTAAGGTACGCAAGTGATTCAGCAATGTCCAACGTGATTCAAATCGGACTCTAAGTTCAGCCCAGCCAGAATCTCTTACAGGTAGTTCCGCCGAGATGATTACTCTATTCATCGGGAGGTTTCCTGTGAAGGTGATCAGTAGCGTGGCGACATAACTGATCAATGCGATTGCGCCTAAAACGACTGTATCAAATTGCTGTAAGTAAACGGATAATACAACAAAACCAACCTGTGCTATAAGAGCACCGTTTGAAATAAAAAGAAACATCGGATTGGCCACTGATGAAGTAAAATGTCTAACGGAAAGAACGAAGGTACGATCATCCGCATTACGAAGACCAGGCATGACTGAATTAGAGTATGCAAAAACAATTCCAGCAACAATACTTGTCGTTAATATAGAAAAAAACGCTAAGAACTTAAATAATAATAATTCATTCATATGTTTTCACATCCCCTATTTATAAAATAATTACAAAATGATTTCAACTTAAACGTATAGCGTGTAACGGTTTTTAGTTATGTTTAAAAAATATGATATAAACTTACCCCTAAACTGAGGACGAACAAGACAAGCGCAGGTATTGCTTTCTTAAAAGGATCTCTTGCTAATACAATAAGAGTAAGTGCCGCCGCAAGCATCGTACCACCTAACAAGAATCCTGCTACTAAGGCTGCTACCGGGATCCAAATACCTATCAACATTCCAATCGCTCCTACAATCTCAAAAGCTCCAGTTAAGAAATTAAAGAAAGAAGGTAAACCAAATCTTTTAAACTCATCTGCCATTTTCCCGGATATAATTTTCGTTCCTGTCATTAAAAAGAACACAAATAACACAGCTTTTATAACATTAATTAAAATTAAAATAGTAATCACATCTTTCTTATTATTTGATAAAAACTCAGTATCGTTCAGGTAGTTGCCATTACCCTTTTCAATAGGAAACAGATAAAACTGCATGCTATAGCATGTATAAGACAAAAATTGAGTGATATTAGATATGAAAATGATTCTGAATCCATATCATACAAAATACAACTCTCCCTATCCTCCTTCGAAAAAAAAATTATATGCTATAGCACATATATAACAAAGCTTGTTCCTTATAAATAGCATCAATAAGGAACAAGTATTAATAGCGTGTACCATATAATTTGTTTAATAATGTTTTTAATTGTTCGATTTCTTCCTCACTCAAATTACTCGTAACAAAATTGTGAGCGTCTTGAACCACAGGCAAGATTGCTTTTTTTAACTCGTCACCTTTTTCAGTTAAAAAAAGGTTATGTGAACGCCTATCTTGTTCATTCAAAGTCTTCTTTACAATCTCTTTTCTCTCCATTGACTGTATCATTCTTACGACTGTAGTTTGATCTTTATCAATAGCTTCTGCTAATTCTCTTTGGGTAGTGCCCCTTTGGCTGCTAAGAACACTAATAATACCCCACTGCTCTGGGGTAACTCCATAAGGCTTTAACCTCTTCGTAAAATAATTGGACATTTTCACATCAGTACGATGGACAAGATAGCCTATTAAATCATGTAAGTTCATGTATCACCTCTATAAATTAAAATATAAAATGGATATAGCATACGAGCCAATCATTCACGATAAATTTGTTTGTTTCACTAAATACATGCTATGACATGTATATTAAAGGAGGTCATTTTAATTGTCAAATTATTTATCTATTCTAAGGCAAAATTCATCCCATACGTTATAGAAGGTATCCCTAATTTGATAAATCCCCCAACGATTTGACACTGTGCTTAAAACTGTTCAGCCAGTGTGCAAAGGTTTATTTTAAATTCCGTCAAGAAATTAGTTAACACCTTGCCCTTCAAGCAAAGATTATATAGCTTTGGTTTCATATGAGATTTTTTCTTTTTCTACAGTATCAGTCCAGCTTATTAAAAATAAGAAAATCCCGTATTCAATAATAAATACAGGATTTTTATAAATGAGTTATTCACTTATTCGAAAGAAGTTCATTAGTTACTACGTATATAATTAAGACAAACTCAGATACCAGCCCAAACATCTTTTCCATATCGTCCTTCACTTTGCAAACGATCCAACCAATTTCTTGCTTCTTGTTCACTGACTTCATGAATTTCTTGATATGCTTGACAAAGGGTATCTTCTACATCCGGAGCCATTTTACTTCCATCACCACATATATAAAGATGAGCTCCATTATCTAATAATGAAATTAAATTGATTCTATCTTGTTTTATTAAATGCTGTACATATGTTTTTGGATGTCCCTCTAGACGGGAAAAAGCTGTATGTAAAGAGATTAATCCATCTCTTTCATCATTTTCTAGTTCTGTACGATAGAGATAATCTTTTTCAGGATGACGACAACCAAAATATAGATGCGCTTGTCCTAATTTAATACCTTTTTGCTTTTGAACACGACGCGCTTGCAAGAACCCACGGAATGGTGCAATGCCAGTACCTGGCCCAACCATGATAATTGGGGTTTCTGGATTTTCAGGTAATTGAAAGTTTGATTGTGGCGTTCGAATGAAACAAATAATCTCATCTTTATTATTACGCCGAGCTAAGTAATTAGAAGCGACTCCTTCATATGTCCCTTCCCCACTCCATGCAGGCGCATTAACAACACCGACCGTAATGCTCAGACGATTCTGTGCAACGAGTGGAGAGCTTGAAATAGAATAGTAACGCGGTTTGAGCGCAGGAAGAAGTTCTAAAAAGCGTTCAAATCGGATTTCACAAGCCTCATACTTTTCAAGAAGATCCAACATTGAAATACGTTTCTTTAATATTTGTTCATGATAAACTCCTTCTTCTAATAATGATTCCAATTCTTTTTTATGAGGAGGGCATGCTGTGAATGTTACCATTTCTCGTATTTGTGCTCGAGTGGCTGCTTCTTGAACTTCGACACTATAACTAAGAAGGTCCAATAAACTAACAGGACTGTCTAAAGGTATGTGATTTATACTTCGTCCACTTGCACTCAGTATGACTTGATCCTTCCCATTTAATCCAAAGCGTTTTAAAATTCGGTTGATATTTTTCTCGCTATTAATTGGCAGCACTCCAAGATGGTCTCCTTCTTGATACGTAGCACCTTCTGGCAAGGATACCTCGATATGTCGCGTACTTCTATCACTGCTGGATGATTGGAGTTCACGATTTTCTAGTATAGATGCATAAACTGCTTCATATGTTCGTGCAAGAGGAGATCCTCCAAGACGACTGACAAACTGTAGACTCAAAGTACTGCGTTCTTTTTCCATATTTTTGTTGAGTTCCAATCCAAATGCCTTCATCGCATCAAACCACATGCTTTGTTTCCATTGCTCGAGCTGTTCCTCGAAATCACCACTTGCATCCGCTTCTCCGCGTTTAGAAAATCTTGTTGCTCCTTTTTGAGCCATCTGCTCATCAATGTATCTTGGAATCCGTTGATAGGTACTAGCCCAATTATGATCTCCACAACCAAAAACTGCGTATTGAACACCTTTTAGCTCATCCGGTTTTAGTTCCTCCAACCACTGCACAAACTGTCCTGCATTACTTGGCGGTTTTCCATTATAAGAAGAAGTTACAATAAGAACCGCTCCCTCTTTCGGCAAACTTCCAATTCGATCGTTAAGAGCTACTACTTCCGTTTGAACCCCTTCTAAACTAGCTGTATCCGCTAGTTCTCTTGCAATACCTTCTGCTACACCTGTATCCGAACCATACAGAACAAGAAGCGAAAGATTATCGGCCCCAATAATAGAAGATGTCTTCTGAACGTGCTGCTTAATTTCATGGGTTTTCAGCTTTTCCTCTATAGGTGCAAGAACAGTAGGATGGCTAATAGTTTGTTCTCGGGGTACAATCCTAATCTTAAAATCACCGGGCTTTAGCGTTAATGTTTGTTTTACGTCCAACTGATAGTTTTGATAATCGATTAATTCAAAATGTTGAAGAAGCATTCCCATTACAAGAGTGGCTTCATGAAGTGCAAACTGCATACCGATACATGCTCTCTGGCCATTTCCAAATGGCTTATAAGCATGATGAGGCACCTTATCCAGCTCTTCAAATCGTTCAGGTTGGAATTCTTCCACATTGTCTCCCCATGCATCTTTATCCCTATGTAGCTGTGGAATAAGAACAGAAATACGATCTTCTCCTTTCTTAATTGGGTATTTCTCACCAATTACTGTATCTTCTTTTGCATAGAGACTGAAGGCTGGAGCAGTAGGCCATAGACGTAGCGATTCATTTAAAATCATCCGTATATACTTAAGTTTCATAACTTGTTGGTATGTTGGAGTGGGATCTGTTAAAACCCGATCTACTTCTTCATAGGCTTTTTTCAATTTATCTGGATTCTTTAATAAAAAATAGATTGCAAAAGATAACAACCCACTTGTTGTCTCATGCCCAGCTATTAAAAAGGTAATAATTTGGAAACGAATATTTTCATCATCTAATTTTTCCCCAGTTTCCGGATCCTGCACATTTAACATACAGGAAAGTAAATCATTTTCATCTTGATTTCCATTACTTTTACGTTCAGCAATAATATTATCTACTAAAGAAAACATGGATTGAATATCATGCTGAAATTGACGTTTCGTTCTCCACATGAGTTTGTCTTCTATATCCAGTCGCTGCAATTGGTGCATAGCCTCATCTAGAGCACGGGTCATGCTAGTGATAAAAGGATGAGATGTCTCACGATAAAAGCTATTGAATCGGTAATTAAAACCACATAGACCAATTGTATCTAATGTAAGTCGAGTCATATCCTCCGGAACATCCACATTTTCATTCAGATTAAGTCTTGCCCATTTCTGAACGAGTTGTACGGCAATATCGACCATCATGGCATGGTAATCTTTCATTGCCCGTTGGCTGAATGTAGGCATCAAAATATTATGAGCTTTTTTCCAGTTAGGCTCGTGAGTCTCACTTGTAAATAATCCGTCTCCAGCAAAGGCACGAACCTTTGCTAAAGCACCCTCTATACTTTTATCGAACCGCGTTTCGTCACAGACTTCTGCTACCAGTTCATGTCCGGAAACGACAATTATGGTATCACTTAAAGTTTGAATTCGAAAAATGGGACCATACTCTTCCGCCAGCTTAATAAACGATAGAGTCGGTTTATCTTTATCGATTAATGGGAGATTACCCAGCGGTCCATATGTTTTCGGCTGAGGAATGGCAGATACTTTTTTTTCCATTTAAAACACCCTTTCAAAAAAGCATGAAATAAAGTGAAACTTTAATCAGTGGGGGTTTTGTTCATCCCCCACTGATTATTAG
>NZ_JXIS01000006.1:0-11753 GCF_000836715.1 Bacillus sp. L_1B0_5
AAGTAGCTGAACATGTTCTCCAGTTTGTAGTGCATGTTGAATGGATTCTAATACTGCATCTACTGCAAGGCTCGCTTGTGGTTTTGTTAGTTCAGATTGTATTGCGACTTGTTTGATTAATTCTGATTTGTTCATAAGGCACCTCTTATTGTGATATATACTTGTTTCAGTATAAAGGGAGAAAGAGAACGGTGCAAGATGGTTTGTGAGATTGGAACTCTATAACAGGAATGGGGGAGAAAAAAGAAGATGAAAAATGTCTTTAGCACGGAAATAAGTTGTTTTGAACGTGTCTCAGAAATATTAAGGGTATTGGCACACCCTATTCGTCTACAAATGGTACATCAATTATTAAAGAAGAATGCTGTAAATGTTACGGAATTACAACAATATTTAGACATGCCACAATCCACTGTTTCGCAACATCTCGGTAAGTTAAAATCACATAAAGTCGTAGCATATGAGCGAAAAGGATTAGAAGTATTTTATCGAGTGGACGATGAAAAAGTGAAACAAACGGTTCACATACTGATGGGATAGACAGATAACTTTTTGTACCTGTCTAGTCATGTACGGATGAAAATAATGACCGAGGAGGGGTGTTCTTCTATGAATGGAAACTCACATTACAATTATATAACAATAAAAGAACTTATCTTTATCCATGCCTATGTAACAGGGGAAGAAATCCCATCTGCACAAGCATTACAAATACTGGGACAGTTTGCTCCTGAAGAAATACCAGGTACAATTAGACAAGCACGTCGGTATCGTATACGGAAAAATGGAGAAGAATTATTCGGATACTACAGACAGAAGCATCCGAAATTATTTGATAAACAAAAATTATACACGTATGAAGAGTTGAAACATCGAGCGGTGAACTATTGTTCGTCTCATTTGGTGATTCACATGTAATTCAAGATGTACAGGAGAATGCTCTGCCTACTTGAATATCCTTAAAATTGGTTATTATATCCAATTAATTAGTCGAGAGGGATAAAAAAACGAACGCTCAGATTCCTCTCTAACGAAAGATAAGGCGATTCCAAACACGTTTAAGTCTCGAAATGGAAAGAGCCCCCATTCAAGGAGATAAGAGGATTAAAAGATGGGTAGTAAATATTTCAGGTAGAAAGGGATATAAATCAGTGAGGATAGGCGCATATACAAGTAAATACATAAAATTTCACGTACCGTAATATTTATAAAAACAAAATACATCAACATGAGTGACAAGGGTTGCTTCTTCTCTCCTTCCTCCGCTACAATAGATATATACTTTCTTTGCCCATTCCCCCGAAAAAGGGGAATAACAAAAAAGACAGAATATGAAATAAGAAAGGTGACTCACTCTATGAATCAACCTTTAGTGAATTTACGAGTCGATTTTGCTTTTAAGCAATTATTTGGTGTACAAGGACAAGAGGAATTATTGGTTTCTTTTTTAAATGCAATCTTGCATGAATCCTTATCTATACCGATAGTATCGCTAAAAATTGAAGACCCACACCTCCATAAAGAATATGAAGAAGATAAATTATCCATACTAGATATATTAGCTACACTTCAAGATGGGACGAAGGTAAATGTAGAAATACAGTTACGAAATACACAAGAGATAGTAAAACGTTCCCTGTATTATTGGAGTAAATTGTATACATCTCAATTAGAGCAAGGGATGCCCTATCGTTCTTTACGAAAAACGATTGCGATTAATCTATTAGATTTTGATCTCTTTCCTCAATATGATGACATGCATACAGTCGGACAATTTTGGAGTCAACAACACAAGGAAGTGTTACTCGAAGATTTAGAAATCCATTTCATTGAAATTCCGAAATTGCTACAGCAATGGAGAGAAGAAAAAATTAATCCGTGGGAAAATGAATTTGCTCGTTGGTTACTTTTACTACCAGCGCATGAAGATGAGCATTTAACCCACACGTTGGAGGATATAGCCATGAAACAAGATCCAATGTTACAGAAGGCAATCCACAAATGGGAAAATATGAGTCAGAGTAGCTCTTTCCGTCTCGCATATGAAGCACGGGAAAAAGTGTTATTTGATGAACAAGCAAAATTAGCACACGCCCGTGAAGTTGGTATTGAAGAAGGAAAAAAAGTAGGGCTTCAAGAGGGTGTGGAAAAAGGAAAATTAGCTGAAAGAGAACAATTAATCTGTGGCATGCATAAAAATGGCATGGATATCGAAGATATTGCAAAGTTTACGAATATGGATATGTTGGAAGTACGAAATATTTTAGATAAGTAAAGTGTACGGCACACTTTTTCAAAAGTTCAGATGTTCCAGCTGGAACATCTGAATCTAAAGAACTAACATTCAAAAATAAATTCAAAATTCAGAAATCTATAGATGGTTCCAGTTATGTTATTATTGGGATACATTCAAGATGCGTTTAATTCCGACTGTGGCCACTAGGAATTAAACTATGATGGGGTATGACAACCAAAATGGTTTTCTGGGGCCATATGCAAATAAATTCCAATTATCTTTAACAAAGAGACCATAATGTAACAAAAACGAACATTTTTGTTACGTTTTCTATTTGAAAATATAAATGTCTTAACTGTTGAATTAGCTGTAACTAAATACTGTACCAAAAATAATTTGTCACAATATGAATTAGCACCATTTTTGTTACAATATTCGGTTTTGTTTTGGAAAATTATTGCATATGGCCCCATATTTCGCTTTTGGTTGCCATACCCCATCGCCATCAAGCTAAGGAAAAGAAGATACCCCCAAACCGAATAAAATAGAGGTATCTTCTTTTTATATACCTAGCTCTATTTCTTTATTCATACAACAGAACTTATATTTCTTTCCACTGTTACAAGCACATGGATTATATATATTCATTGGACGTGTGCGTCCTTTAATTGCTTTTTTTAAATCAGTTAAATCTTCATTTAATTCTAAACTAATCATGTAATAAAAATCATATTCATCACAAATCGTTGCTATTTTTTCTGCTTGTGCTCTTGTTCTTACTTTGATCATAATCGGATTATTCTCTGAACCTAATGGATACATAAGCATTCGCCTCTTTTCTTTTTATCTCTATTTTATAAAATATAAAGTAAATTGGAGGCGAATCGATGAAAAAATTATCAAATTTTAAAGAATTTCGTTTACTTGCAAAGGAATTACAACGTGTATTTTCATCAAACTTTTTAACACATTTGGCCAAAGAAACGCAGTTTGTTCAACGTACAAGTAAATTTAAAGCACAAGACTTAGCTGCTCTATGTATAGGAATGGGACAAGATATTGCTAGTTATTCCCTGACACGACTATGTGGTGTTTTAGAATCAGAAACAGGTGTCCTCATCAGTCCGGAAGGACTAAATGTAAGATTAAATGAAAAAGCAGTAGAATTTTTACGTTCGCTTTTCTCGCAATTATTACAAAAACAATTAGTAACCACTATATCGCTACCCTCTTCTTTTTCTGAATACTTTCGGCGTATTCGTATTTTAGATGCCACTACATTTCAAATTTCAGATCAACTCGCAGCCGTTTATCCTGGTTCAGGCGGAAGTGGAAAAGCTTCTGGAGTGAAAATACAATTAGAATATGATTTACTGAGTGGTCAATTTTTACATGTTGCATTGGGACCTGCGAAAGAAAATGATGTGAATTACGGAAAAGAAGTTCAACCTACCGTTGATTTACAAGATCTTTGTATACGGGATTTAGGTTATTTTAGTTTGAACGATTTAGATGGCATTCAACAAAAAGGAGCCTACTATTTATCTCGGCTTAAAATGAATACAAAACTGTTTCAAAAAAATGAAAAGGTCCCCATTTTTAAAAATGGAGCGAGTAAGAAAAAATATCAATATACCATGATTGATTTAGAAGCGATTATGGAACAGTTACAACCAGGGGAACTATATGAAATTCCTGTTGTTTATGTTGGGCGTGATTATTTACTGCCTGTAAGAGCTGTGATTTATAGGCTTACTCCAGATCAGGAGGCACAACGTAGAAAGGATCGAGCATACAAGGAAAAAAAGAAAAATATAACGTTTAGTGATAGAACAAAAAAATTACAAGGTATCAATGTATACATTACGAATATTCCATCGGAATATGTTTCTAAAGAAGCCATTCATGACTTCTACTCTCTTCGTTGGCAAATCGAAATTATCTTTAAAACTTGGAAATCTATTTTTCGCATTCATTCCAATACAAATGTGAAGAAAGAACGATTAGAATGCCACATCTATGGAAAATTAATTGCACTTTTACTCTCTTCTACTGTCATGTTTCAAATGAGACAAATATTATTGGTGAAAAAACAAAAAGAATTAAGTGAATGGAAAGCTATGTATATGATTCATGATTATTTCCGCGTATTGTATCGACAAATACAAGATCAATCAAAACAATTGATGGCCAGTTTTCTTCGATTATTCCACCTACTGGATAAAAATGGACGAAAATCACATCGGTATCGGAAGAAAACGGTATTTGATATTTTAGGTATTGTATATGAGCAGCATATAAAACCATAAAATACATACACTTTTTAAAATCGTAGCCCGTTAGGGTTATTTCGTATGCACCTTTTTATAAAAATTTCTAATCTTGGATAAGCGATACCCCATATTTCCTAGTCGGAGAGGAATTTATACGTATTTGTGTGAGTTCCATTTCCTTAGCTTGATGGCGATGTTGCCATACCCCATGATGGTCCATTTCACTTGAAAAACTATCCAAAAGAGTAAAACGATGTACCATATTAGATGTAAAATCAGCCAAACCCTCGTTTGTACGCCTTATTTCACTCAGAATTGTATCCATTACCTGTCCCTGTATGTTAATTCATCATTCACTTCAAACAAGAGGCAAAATATTTTACGAAGAATTCGAAAAAACACCCCCTCAGCTTCTATTCTTCCGAAAGGAACACGACAAAAACAATATTGTTACCCATAGAAAGCGAAAAACAGCACAACTCATATAATTTCACATACCGTATGGTATAAGAAATAAAAACAACTTATCAAAAACCCTCAAGAACTAAGTCCAACCTTTAGTACCTTTACAGAATATGACACCAATTATCTTTAGTAAAAAGACCTTAATGTAACAACAACGAACGTTTATGTTTCAAATCCATTTAATCCTTTGATTGGATGAAGTTCAATCGCTCTAGGTATAACTAAGGTTGTTTTGCTAGCACCACCTGATCCAGAAATCCCCAAACGTTAAAAGTTAACTAATTGGAATATTTTGTATTAATACCCCTTTTTAGGGGATGGGTAAAAAGAAATCACTTGAAAATACCATCTTTATCAGAATGTTCTTTCCTTTGTGTCTTTTTATCTTTTTATCTCATCAATGTATTCTTTTCAATGTTTTACTCGTATGAGAGTCCATTACGTTTACTAGGATATCCGCAATACGTTTTCCATCTTCAAAAATAATTTGATTCTTTGTATATACATCTATATATTGTCCTAATCCTTCACTTAACATCACTTCTAATTGTCCATTATCCAGTATTTTGCCCGTTAAAATGGTGGGATGTTTACTTAGTGAACGATACAATCGTAACGTATCCGCTAAAGATGCCACTAATGGTCTCAACAGAGCATCATAGTGTGGAAGCATATCCGCAGCGATTTTCTCATTTAGCACAAAATCGATTCCATTCTCCTTTAAATCAAATCGATATAAGAAAATCATGTACATAGCACGTCCTTTTGCACTTCATTCATGTGCACGATAGTAGTAGATAATAGAAAGTTGAGGACATGATTATACTTAATTCCCCCAACTTTCTCGACTGAATTTCAAAAAGGTGTATGTTTATTATATAACTGTATGGATCAACTTTTCAATTTATTATTTCATTTTAGCAGGGTATTTCCAATCTCGCTTATCTTTTTTATCATGGCTTATGTTTGTTTTTGGTTTCTTTTGTTTTACTTTGTTCTCTTGATTTTGTGGTTCGAATGTATCTAACTTTGTTTGCATTTGTTCCACTTGTTCTTTTACTTCCTTAAGTTCCAACTTAATTTCTGATAGCAATCTTAAAATGGCATCGCCTTTATTCATAACAACCACCTTATTTCAGAAGATGAATATTTTCTCAATACATAATAGATTGAATTTTCTGTTTTATTAAGTATAATTAAGAAGAATAACTGTCATTATTCCCTTCTCGAAGGACGGACTATGCCCATAGAACCGTTCTTTTTTTTGTTAATACCTTTTATTATTTAGAAATTTATTATACTATACATTTGCGTAACTTTCATTTCACCTTTTACCTATGGGCAGACTATTTCAATAGTCTGTTCTTTTTCATTTAACAGTTCGTAAAGGTGTACTTTTTCAGATACATAGAAAAATAGGGAAAATCACATCCGTAAAAGCTATATTTTCATTTTACAGATATCTTTAATTTTCATATACCTTTACAGATGAAAATAAGATATAATTGTGGACGAGGTGAAGGAATTGCAATATAAAAAGTTTGGATATGTCAGAGTTTCTAGTAAAGACCAAAACGAAGAACGCCAGATTAAAAATATGAAATGTCTTGGGATAGAAGATCGGGATATTTTTATCGATAAGCAGTCTGGGAAAAATATGAAGAGGGAAAATTATCAAATGTTAAAACGCTTAGCTCGCACGGGCGATACAATTGTTTTTGATTCCTTGACAAGATTAGGTCGTAGCATGAATGATGTGCTAGAAGAGTTTAGATATTACGAACAACAGCGGATTAACTTACAATTTATTAAAGAACCTTTTATTAATGTGAATTATAATGGAAAAAGTACAAACGATGTTATTCAGCAGGCTGTACAAAAAGCAACTCTTACTATTCTATCTGCTTTTGCAGAAAAAGAACGGAATGATATTAAACAACGACAAGCAGAAGGAATCGCGCTCGCAAAGATGCAAGGGAAACAGTTAGGCAGACCACCTGTACAAATTACCGAACAATTCATCAAAGCCTATGAAGAATGGCACGATGGAAACATTACAGCGGTGGGAGCGATGAAAAAATATAAAATTAAACGTTCTTCTTTCTATAAATTAGTAAAAGAATATGAAACTCAACTAGCAAAATAACCAATAGATGGGAAGAAACATCATGTTTGTACTTGGCATAGATATTCTCTTGGGTTATCTCATTATGGGGATAATCGTTGCATGTATTGTTTGTTATCTCGAATTTAGAGAATAACTTTCTCAATACCAATATATATAATTTCCTGTAAAATACAAGATGCTAATACTTTTACTAAATTCAGATGATCTTCTCCTTAAACACCACGGATGTGGTGTTTATTTTTTATATAAAAAAGCCCCAAAGGGGCAAATGAATGAAAACAAATAAC
The DNA here is from genome assembly GCF_000836715.1 of Bacillus sp. L_1B0_5. NCBI lineage: Bacteria > Bacillati > Bacillota > Bacilli > Caryophanales > Bacillaceae > Bacillus > Bacillus sp. L_1B0_5. Next base: position 7,390 of record NZ_JXIS01000006.1, read on the forward strand.
AGACAATCATATTCTATCACGTTTTCAACATGTTAGAAACGATAAACTACATAAATGCTTTTAACAATTGTGTAACTAATGGAGCAACTCCTCCAATGAATGTTAAGACTGCGATTGCAATTGACATCTCAATTCCTCCCCTTTGAAACTTTTTCTTTTTGCCATATTTGCTTTATCTTATACGATTGATGGAGCGTTTGTCATATGTAACTTTGCATATCTCCATTCCACACTTTTCGAACTATATGAGAAACAAGCAAGTAGTTCTTGGGTAAAACCCACCTTTTTGTTATGAAATAATATAAAAGAAATTAATACCGTTTTATTCTACATATAAACCAATTGCGGCAACAATCGCTTCCGAAGCATATTCCCATTTTCCATCTGTTAAAGCTCCTAATTGTTGGCCAATTTGTGATAGGAGATCTGGTGTAATCGGAACGCCAAAATATTGAGCAATGATTGCACCAATAGGTGCTGTAATTTTTGTCCATCCACCACGATCAATTTTAATTTCTAAATTTTTGATTACCCCATCTTCTTTTACAAAACGATAATAGACTTGATCATCTAAACGAAAACTTAAATGATGTGAAATTTGACCATTTACGACAGTTTGATTGCCTAGTTTCGAAATGTAAGCTGGTTTCACATTAAATTCATGGTCAAATACTTTTAATTTTTTTATTTCAGGTCCTAACAAAGCAGCTTGAACCGCTTTATCGAGATTATTCATAGGAATAGCATCTAGATTTTTCGTTTCTTCAATAAAATGGGGTGAGAATACATGAGATGCTTCTACGACTTGTTGCGTGGTCGTTTCTTTTTCTGCAGCAAATACGAATGTAGATGAACCTGTTACTAACATCGCTGCTAAAGCTGTAGCACTGATTACCTTATATCGTTTCATACGTATATTCCTCCTCTTTTCCCTTTTTATTTGCGAAACGTGTCAAATCATGTCATACGAAAGGGTTGGAAACATCATATCACAGCCGGAAATAAATTAAAAGTAAATATTCTGAAATTTAACAATATATTTCGTGCGCTATAAGAAAAGATTTTTAATTTTCGACTCACCCATTCTTTTCCAAAGGGGATTTTGTTCTCATATAGAATTTGTACACCATATCAATTTTTAAGAGGAGTGATTTTCATTGACAGAAATCGTAAAAATTGAGGAACTCAACACATTCTTGCCATTGGCTTCTTTAGAAGCACTACCTGTGGAAGAACAAAAGATACGACTACAATATTGGAAAGAGCACTTTTCAATCAAAGAAATCTTAGAAGGATTAGGAACCTATAAAAATAAACTCTATGATTTGTATAAAAAACATGAAATTACAACCCAAGGGCACATGCAGGCAAAACGAAAAGGAAAAGGGAAAGAAGAGACTACTCCCAAAGAAGATACACCTAGTAATCTACAATATACTCATTCCACCGAACTAGCTCAAACGCAAATACTTCCACCAACCATTCCCATACAAGAAGTACCCGTAATACCAGAAACTGAACCGACAACAATTCCGTCAGCACCGATAGAGTCTTCTATTCCAGAATCCTTTCATATCCACTATACAGGTCGTAAATCAAAACAGAAAGTCATTCACCAATTACAAGCCCTTGCTACTCTGTTAGAAGAAGAATCACACGAGCAATATCAATTTTCCATTCAAATCGAAACAGCATGTTTAAAATAAAACAGACAAAGGATGCACACACCTATAATTTTCTTAACCTTTTGTATAAAGTACAACTTATATGAGAACACTGTTAATCATCCATAATATGTATTCCATTTTGAGTAGCCATTATTAGCTACTCTTTTTTATTACGTACTGTTCACTTACAACACTTTTTCAAATGAGATATCGCTCTATATTAGGATACAGAATATTTTTGTATCGTTTCTAGGACAGCTGACACAATACTTTGCATATGCTGATGCAATTCCGTTACTTGTACCAACAACTTCTCTCTTTTATAGGTTGTCATGTCTCGCATCAATTCTACAGAAAGTCTTTGTATTTCTTGATATGCTTCTGAACTTTCAAATGCTACTGTCTCTATATACGCTAATTTGGGAAATGAATTGCACTGTTCCTGTTTCTTGCTCTCCCATTGCTGAAATACATATTGAATCCATAGCTTGATTTCTTCTTGCATGAGCATAATTTTCTGTATTTGCTCTTCTTTTTTATTGCCCCTCATTACCGTTCACTCCATTCTATTTCCACATCAAAAACCTCTCAAAATAATTTCTTCAATGTTTTATTTTGAGATCCCCTTTGTTTCTAAAACATATAGCTCATTCACCAAAGAATCATATTCTCTTCGTGTGATTTGCTTTCTATACAACTGAATCAATAACTCTTGATGTGCTTTTGAAAATGCCATTTTGTCAATCCATTTGGGATACATACGATGCCTCTCTCCATTTCTGTTTGAACATTTTGTCACATTGCATTATTTTATCTCGATATTCAAGTTCATTCAATTAAAAATATAATTTTTTTGAAAATATCAATTTACAAATGACTTATAAGTCATTACAATAGACCTATAATATAGGAAAAGGAGGACATTAGACCTTTACAACATATAGGAGATGCATATGAATGACATGAAACTACAAGATGTTATGACCACTAACGAAGCAAGCTATCGATGGAATATTAACGAATCCACCTTAAGAATGCGTATTAAAAATAGTCCTATAATCGACGAGTTAAAAACACAAGGGTTAATTAAGTATTTCCTGAAACCCGGAAACAAACGTGGAGAATATTTATTCACTGTTGAAGCGATGGAACGTCTTTATGGTAAAGAAAAAAGAAAGTAATAGAAAGCCCTCAGCACCCACCAAGACTGCGAGGACTTTCCTCAATATCATTTTCCATTCTGAAAGGATGACAAACATGTCAAACGCTTTACAAATTAAAAATGATGAAGCTATTATATCACATTCTGAAAGACCACAACAGACACCTCAGACGCCAAAAGATAAGCTACTCACCAAATATCACGCACTGTGTGAATGGTTTGGAATTGATGGTTGTAAAGAGTCTCAACTATACTTTTTCGGTACTTTCCTTGCACCTATTATTCTATTCACAATAACGTACATGATGGGAGGTGTCTACTATGGCTTCTAATAGCAGCATTCACAAAATCAATGTTGGAGATTATGTAACATTTCCTTACCGTCATAACCCTTCTCTGCAAGTAACAGGATATATTGTAAAGGTGCTTGAACATACTAGTATTGTAGATATTTCTGAAATGGAATCCTTTTTCCAACTTGGAATTGATGGACGCCAAGTTGTTCGACATGAGCAATATAAACCCGTTCCATTCAAATCCTGTAAAAAGGTGGCACAGTGAGTATGTACCTATTTGATGTGAGCTATTCTGTGGATGGAAACAACTTTTCAAAGTCTTTTCTGCTGGCTGAGTCGGAAGATGGATTTGAACTCCAACAACAGTTGCAAACCTTGCTGGAACAAGAACATGTTGCAACTGTATACATTATGGAAACAGATTTGGAAGAACTATAACGGATCATACAGCATACACAGAAAAGAGGTGGAAATATTGCTTAGTTTTCTCATAAGTGGTTCTGTTGTCTTATTCTTGGCTGGTGTTTTATTTACATTTCTAAAAAAAGGACTATCTATTTTTTCTAAATTCGCACTGATTGGATTAAAATTATACGGTATCATATTTGTAGGTGTCCTCATCACGTATGTATTCTATTGCATTCACTATTATGCGCAATAAGGAGGTATTTTTTGAAAATCCGTACCTATACACTTTTCTATACCATTGTAGCACCAAGTGGAGAAATGTACCCTACTCAGAAAATGATTATGTATACCGAATCGCAGGAATATGCAATTGCGTTACTCGACAAAGAAATTCAGCGAAGATTAGGGACGGGCTACCATCGACATATCTCTTGTACAAATCAAGAAGAAGAACAAGAGCCAATCCAACTGTCCCTTTTCTAACGATAAAAACCCTTCAGGTCGTTAGCTTACCTGAAGGGAAAAATAAGAAGAAATGCCTCCTGCTTGTAGGCATTTGCTATGGGTGTTCAATATAATAGAATATACGGAACACCTTGATTGTATCATATACTCATATAGAGGAATACTGGAAAATTCACCATGTGTGCCTACACAAAATCCCCTTGGAATCGCATGAAACATGCATGTGACTCTCAAGGGGATTCCCTTTACACACCTCGCCACTACTCTCTCATTCTATAGCCATTCCGTTGCCAAGACGTGTGCTTTGCTACGCCTTACCAATACTAAAAAAAGAGCAGGCTATAAATGCTAGTTTAAATATGTACA